>NZ_JAAMNK010000012.1:0-141114 GCF_011066025.1 Bacillus sp. EKM202B
GGATCAAACTCTCCAATAAAGTTAGTTTGTCTAGCATCTAAAAATAAAAATTGACGTTTCACGTTGTTTGTTTCGTTTAGTTTTCAAAGTTCAATATCGCGTTTTAGCGACTTTTATAATATATCATAGTATATTATTTTCGTCAACAAGTTTTTCAAGATAACTTGTATCTCTCATTTGCTGACTCTGCCTATTATATATAGTTTCTTATTGCTATGCAAGTATTATTATAAAAAAATAAAGAGAAGGGAGAATCCCCTCTCTTATTCTTCAGAAGAAACCTCTTCACTAGTTTCTTCTTCTTCATCCTTTTGCGCTTTTGCTACTGTTGCTACCTCTTGCTCATCCTCTAATCGAATTAGACGAACACCTTGTGTATTACGTCCCATTTGAGAGATTTGATCAACCGGCATACGAATAATAACACCCGCGGCTGTAATTAACATAATGTCTTCTTCACCTGTTACAGATTTAACTGCTACTAATTTACCGTTCTTATCTGTAATGTTACAAGTTTTCAGACCTTTACCACCACGACTTTGTAGTCGATACTCTTCAACTGGAGTACGCTTACCGTACCCGTTTTTCGTTACAATTAAAACATTCGTATCTTCTTCAACAATTTCCATACCTACTACTTGGTCCTCTTCGCCTAGTGTAATAGCTTTTACACCAGCTGCATTACGACCCATAGAACGCACATCTTGTTCATTGAAGCGAATTAACATACCGTTGCTTGTCCCTACGATAATATCTTTATCGCCAGATGTTAAACGTACAGAAATCACTTCATCTTCTTCACGAAGCGAAATTGCAATTAAACCGTTCGTACGTATATTTGCAAATGATGAAAGTGGCGTTCTCTTAGAAATACCTTGTTTCGTTGTAAAGAATAGGAACTGGTCATCACCAAACTCACGAATTGGAATAATGGCATTGATCCACTCACCCTTATCTACCCCTAATAGGTTAATAATCGGTAGCCCTTTCGCAGTACGACTATACTCTGGAATTTCATATCCTTTCGTACGGTATACTTTACCCTTGTTTGTAAAGAATAAAATATGATCATGGGTGGACGTTGTTAATAAATGTTCAACAAAGTCATCATCATTCGTACCCATTCCTTGTACACCACGTCCCCCGCGGTTCTGTGTTTTGTACGTAGAAGCTGGCAACCTCTTAATATAACCGTTATGAGTTAACGTAATCGCAATGTTTTGCTCAGGAATTAAATCTTCATCTTCAATAAATTCCATACCGCCAATTGTAATTTCTGTTCGTCTCTTATCATTGAAACGTTCTTTTACTTCTGTTAATTCTTCACGAATAATCTCAAGAACTTTCTCTTCATCTGCTAAAATCGCTTTTAATTCAGAAATTAACTTCATTAAGTCTTGATATTCTTGCTCGATTTTTTCACGTTCTAATCCAGTTAAGCGTTGCAGACGCATGTCTAAAATCGCTTGCGCTTGTTTCTCACTTAAACCGAAACGTTCCATTAAGCCCTGCTTTGCAATATCTGCCGTTTTTGAACTACGAATTAACGTAATAACTTCATCAAGATGATCTAAAGCAATTCGTAACCCTTCTAAAATATGAGCACGTGCCTCTGCTTTTTCTAATTCATAAGCAGTACGTCTACGGATTACTACCTTCTGGTGCTCCAAATAATGATATAAGTTTTGTTTTAAATTTAGTACTTGAGGCTCTCCATTTACAAGAGATAACATATTAATACCAAAACTTGTTTGAAGCGCTGTATGTTTATATAAATTATTTAATAGTACATTAGCATTAGCATCACGACGTACTTCCATAACGATACGCATACCATTACGATCTGATTCATCACGTAAATCTGTAATACCTTCAATTTTCTTATCGCGAACTAATTCTGCGATTTTTTCAATTAATCGTGCCTTATTAACTTGATAAGGTAGTTCCGTTACGATAATAGATTGTTTACCGTTTGACTTCTCTTCAATTTCAACCTTAGCACGAAGCATAATAGAACCGCGACCTGTTTCGTAAGCTCTTCGAATTCCACTTCGCCCTAAAATTAAACCTGCCGTCGGAAAGTCTGGCCCAGGAATATATTCCATCAATTCCGCGATAGTAATATCAGGGTTATGACTTAATGCCAGCACACCATCAATTACTTCGCCAAGCTGATGCGGCGGGATATTTGTTGCCATACCAACAGCAATACCTGTCGTACCGTTTACTAATAAATTAGGGAAACGCGCTGGTAATACAATCGGCTCTCTTTCCGAACCATCGTAGTTATCTTGATAATCAATTGTATTTTTTGAAATATCACGTATTAATTCCATAGAAATCTTAGACATTCTTGCCTCTGTATAACGCATTGCCGCTGCTGAATCTCCATCTACAGAACCGAAGTTACCATGCCCATCAACAAGCATATAACGTTGACTGAAATCTTGCGCCATACGTACCATCGTTTCATAAACAGCTGAATCACCGTGGGGGTGATACTTACCAATTACTTCACCAACAATACGTGCTGATTTCTTATACGCTTTATCAGCTGTAATTCCTAAATCATTCATCGCATATAAAACCCTACGATGCACAGGTTTTAATCCATCACGAACATCTGGTAATGCACGAGATACGATAACACTCATTGCGTAATCTAAAAATGAGGTACGCATTTCATGACTAATATTAATTTCTCGAATTCGTGCTTGTTGTTGATTGTCTGACATCAACGAGCACCTCCTCTTACATTTCCGTTACACATACATTGATTTATATGTAGAAGACAGGAATACTTAGATTCCTGTCATTACTCATTTAAATATCAAGGTTTTTCACGTATTTTGCATTCTCTTGGATAAAGTTACGACGTGGTTCCACTTTATCACCCATTAAAATTTCAAACGTTTCGTCTGCTTCTATTGCATCTTGAAGAGAAACTTGAAGTAACGAACGTACTTCTGGATCCATTGTCGTCTCCCATAGCTGAGTTGGATTCATTTCTCCAAGACCTTTATAACGTTGAATTCCTGGTTTCGGCTGGGCTGGTAGCTCAGCTAATATCTTTTCAAGTTCTTTATCGTTATAAGCATATTGAATTTTTTTACCTTGTTGTACTTTAAACAAAGGTGGCTGCGCAATATATATATAGCCACACTCAATGATTTGACGCATATAACGATAGAAGAACGTTAATAATAGGGTACGAATATGCGCACCATCAACATCGGCATCGGTCATAATAATAACTTTATGATAGCGTGCTTTTTCAATATCGAAGTCTCCACCGATATTTGTACCGATCGCCGTAATAATTGTACGAACTTCATCATTTGATAAAATTTTATCTAAGCGTGCTTTTTCAACATTAATAATTTTACCTTTCAGCGGTAAAATCGCTTGGAAATGACGATCGCGTCCTTGTTTTGCAGATCCACCCGCAGAGTCACCCTCTACGATATAAATTTCACTAATTGCTGGATCTTTAGAAGAACAGTCTGCCAATTTCCCTGGTAAACTTGAAACTTCTAAAGCACTCTTTCGGCGAGTTAGCTCACGAGCCTTTTTAGCTGCTACACGCGCACGCGCTGCCATCGTTCCTTTATCTACAACTTTACGTGCAACATTGGGATTTTCCAGTAAGAACTTTTCAAAAGCCTCTGAGAATACTGACTCCGTAATCGTTCTCGCTTCACTATTTCCAAGTTTCGTCTTCGTTTGCCCTTCGAATTGTGGATTTGGATGTTTAATTGACACGATTGCTGTTAAACCTTCACGAACATCTTCACCAGTTAAATTACTATCCGCATCTTTTAAAATGTTATTTTTACGGCCATAATCGTTAATCACACGTGTTAGGGCAGTTTTAAATCCTACCTCATGTGTACCACCTTCATACGTATGAATATTATTTGTAAATGAGTAAATATGATTTGTATATCCTTCGTTATATTGAAGCGCAACTTCAACTTGAATACCATCTTTTGAACCCTCTACATATACAGGCTCTTCATGAATTGGTTGTTTTGAACGATTTAAATGTTCAACATATGATTTAATTCCACCTTCATAGTGGAACTCTTTCTTTTGTTTATGTTCACGTTTATCTTCAATTGTTAATTTAATATTACGATTTAAAAACGCCAACTCACGCATACGAGTCGCTAGCGTATCAAATTCATATTCTGTCGTCTCTTTAAAAATTTCTGGATCCGGTTTAAAGCGAGTTATTGTTCCAGTTTTATCTGTATCACCGATGACTTTTAAATCTGCAACCGGAATACCTCTTTCGTATTTTTGGTAATGAATTTTACCGTCACGATGTACAAATACTTCTAGTTCTGTTGACAAGGCATTTACAACAGATGCACCAACACCATGCAAACCACCAGAAACCTTATAACCGCCACCGCCAAATTTACCACCAGCGTGGAGGACAGTCATAATAACCTCAACTGCAGGACGTCCCATTTTTTCTTGTATACCAACTGGGATACCACGGCCATTATCCGTTACAAGAATACTATTATCTTCTTCAATACTAACGTTAATTTCATCGCAATATCCTGCTAATGCTTCATCGATACTATTATCAACAATTTCCCATACAAGGTGGTGAAGTCCTTTCCCACTCGTAGATCCAATATACATACCTGGACGTTTCCGAACTGCCTCTAGTCCTTCAAGTACCTGTATCTGACTTTCATCATATGCATTTTCTTGCATTTGTTTTTGTTCCATTGACACAAAGATCACCTACTTTTCCATTTAAACAGGGGTTTATGCCCTATCTATTTCACAATCTACCGTGCCGTTCGTTACATGAATTGTTTTCGCGTCTTTCAATGTTTCGTGTTCAATTCCGTCGACACTCGTCGTTGTAACAAATGTTTGCACCTTTCCTTGAATTGTATTTAACAGATGTGATTGACGATAATCGTCTAATTCTGATAAAACATCATCCAGCAAAAGGATTGGATATTCTTTAACCTCTGAATAAATCAATTCAATTTCAGCTAATTTTAGGGACAGTGCAGTCGTTCGTTGTTGTCCTTGCGAACCAAAGACTTGAACATTTTTACTATTAACGAAGAATTGTAAATCATCACGATGAGGACCAATTAAAGTCGTACCACGGAAAATTTCACGTTGTTTCACAGATTGAAAACTTTCATAGTATACTTCTTTTATTTTCGACAAATCCATTGATTCTGATACATCTACACTCGGTTTATAAATAATTTCTAATTCTTCTAATCCACGGCTTATACCACGATGAATTGGGGCTGCCCATTCTTGCAGTAAATGTAAAAAATCAAAACGCTTTTGCAATATTTTTGCACCGTGTTCAATCAGTTGCAGTGTAAATACATCCAACATCGTTTCCTCATTTTTACTATTCCCTTGCATTTTTTTTAGCAAGTGGTTTCGTTGCGTGAGCACTTTTTGATATTGACTTAATTCATACAAATAAACAGGAGCTATTTGTCCTAATTCCATATCTAAAAAGCGTCTTCTTACTTGAGGGCTTCCTTTTACAAGATTTAAATCTTCTGGGGCAAACATGACAACATTCATTTCGCCAATATATTGACTCAACTTTTGTTGTTCAAGTTGATTTAATTTTGCCTTTTTACCTTTTTTCGAAATATTTAATTCTAAAGACAAAGAACTATTTCTCTTTTGTAATTTCCCTTTAATTTGACCGAAATCTTCATCCCAACGGATAAGCTCGCGGTCATTGGAGGTTCTATGAGATTTCGCCATCGCTAACACATAAATAGCTTCCATCAAATTTGTTTTCCCTTGCGCATTTTCGCCGATAATTACATTCACTTTATCTTCAAAGGAAAGCTCTAATTTTTCATAATTGCGATAGTTTTTTAATTGTATTTCTGAAATAAACAAAGGGCTCCCCCTTTATGCCTGAACTTGGAAAGTTCCGCTACCCGGAATTTCAATAATATCGTTCGCATATAACTTGCGACCTCTTCTGTTTTCAAGTTCTTGATTCACGTACACTTCATATTCTTGTAAAAACCATTTTACAGCGCCACCTGTATCGATTACATCAGCTAACTTTAAAAATTGTCCTAGTGTAATATACTCTGTTGAAATTTTAATACGTTTCATAAAATCGCTCACTTTCTCAAAGTGTTCATTCTTTCATTGTACTAAATAAACTAGCATTAGGAAAGTAATACCCCAAAATCAAATAAGGGCTACTAGCATCTTTAAACTAGCAACCCTTATTTTCTATCTAGTAAGTACGAACTGGTAAAATTAATTGAGTAATTGAATCATCATTTACTGTACGAATTAAGAATGGTCTCATTGCCCCAGTAAAGCTAATCTTAATCTCTGTACTATCTAAAGCTTTTAATGCATCCATCATATATTTTGCACTAAAAGATATTTTTAATTCTTCTCCATCTACGTTTTCACATTGAACTTCTTCCACTACTTTTCCGATTTCCGGAGAATTAGAAGAGATTTCCAACATTTTTTGTTCTAACGTTGATAATTTTACAACATTATTGCGGCCGTCCCTTGCTAATAGTGAAGCACGATCAATAGCCTGTAGAAATTCTTTTGTATTCACAAAAATATCCGTCTTACTCTCTGCTGGAATTAGACGTGTTGTATCAGGATAATTTCCTTCTAACAATCTTGAGAAGAATAATAAATGTTTTGTACGGAATAATACTTGATACTCCGTAATAACGATATCTACCATTTCTTCCGACTCATCTAGAATTTTACTTAATTCATTTAGGCTCTTACCTGGAATTACAACATTTGCTTGAAACGCATCTGCAATATTATATCCTTCGATTTTTGCTTTTCGAAGTGCTAGTCTGTGACTATCTGTTGCAATACAAATTAATTCGCTGTTATATACCTTCCAGTTTACACCTGTCAAGATCGGTCTTGTTTCCGAAGTAGAAACTGCAAATACAGTTTGTCTAATCATATGTTTAAGTAAGTCTGTTGGAATCTTAAAAACATGATGTTCTTCAATCTGTGGTAATAATGGATATTCAGCAGAATCTAAACCATTTAAGTTAAACTCTGATTTTCCAGATTTTATTTTTGTCATAAAATGATTTTCCACAGAAATTTCGACAGTGTCTTTCGGTAGTTTTTTTACGATCTCACTAAAATATTTTGCTTGTAAAACAATACTTCCTGATTGTCCTATTTCTACAATCTCTTTTCCGTCCTCTTCGACGGGAATAAACGATTCAATAGAGATGTTTGCATCGCTTCCTGTTAATGTAACCCCTTCTTCAGTAGCGACAACTTTAATTCCTGTAAGAATTGGAATTGTTGTACGAGAAGAAACAGCCTTCATTACATCCTGTACACTTCTTACAAGATAGTCTTTTTGTATTGTAAAACGCATAAAGAAAAACCTCCGGTAAGTATAAGATTTTATTTAATTAATAAAGATAAAAAATAGTAGTAATAGTAATAGGGCTTGTGGATATGTGGATAACCCCGTTGAAAGATGTAAAAACAGTCTATCTACATGTGGATAGACTGTGCGTAAAACAAGGAGAGTTATTCACACTATTCAGCTACTACTTTAAAATATCATTAATTTCTTCGACTTGTTTTTGCAATTGCGTATCCGTTTTTAGTAGCTTAGAAATTTTTTCATGGGCATGGATAACGGTTGTATGGTCACGTCCACCAAATTCTTCACCTATTTTAGGTAAAGAGGAATCTGTAAGTTCGCGTGATAAATACATTGCAATTTGACGAGGAAACGCAACTGATTTTGTACGCTTTTTCGCTTTAAAATCTTCTAATTTTACTTGGTAAACGCCCCCGACAGCTTTTTGGATATCATAAATAGAAATAATTTTTGGTTTAGAATTTGGAATAATATCTTTAAGTGCTTCAGCTGCTAAATCAGCATTAATATCTTTGTTAATTAAAGATGAATAAGCTACAACTCGGATGAGCGCACCTTCTAATTCACGAATGTTTGAATCGATTTGATTTGCGATATACAGCATAACCTCGTTTGGTATATCAAGTCCTTCAGCTTTTGCTTTTTTACGTAAAATCGCAATTCGCGTCTCTAAATCTGGTGGCGTAATGTCCGTAATGAGTCCCCATTCAAAGCGAGAACGAAGACGATCTTCTAAAGTTGGAATTTCTTTTGGTGGCCGATCACTTGAAATTACAATTTGTTTGCTTTCTTCGTGTAATGCATTAAATGTATGGAAAAACTCTTCTTGAGTTTGTTCTTTTCCAGCAAGAAATTGAATATCATCTATCAATAAAACATCTACATTGCGATATTTATTACGAAAATCGACTGCTTTATTATCACGAATAGAGTTAATGAATTCATTTGTAAATTTTTCGGATGATAAATATACAACTTTTGCGTTTGGATTGTGTTCAATTACATAATGACCGATCGCATGCATTAAATGCGTCTTTCCAAGCCCAACGCCCCCGTAAATAAAGAGAGGATTATATGCTTTAGCTGGAGCCTCAGCTACAGCTAATGAAGCAGCATGGGCAAAACGGTTACCAGAGCCAATAACAAATGTATCAAATGTATATTTTGGATTTAACATGCTCTGTGGTAAATGAGTAGAATCATCTTGTGCTCGATTTTTTTTTATAGGAGGAAGATCGATATCCTCTTCAGCTTGACTTTGGGGAATAATAAAGCGAATAGCCAATTTTGCCCCTGTTAAATCATAAAGTGTTTCCGAAATGAGTTCTGAGTAATGAGATTCTAGCCAATCACGAGCAAATTCATTTGGAGCTGTAATCGTTAATACGTCTTTCTTTAAGTTATGTGCTGTTGTTGACTTCAACCACGTTTCATAACTAGGTTTACTGACCTTTTTTTCAAGTTCTTTTAAGGCACTATTCCATAAATCAGAGATGTTTTCCAAAGGTGTCCCTCCTTTACTAAGATGGTAAAAGAATAAGGTTGCGCAACAAATGTACAACCCAATAAATAGTAAATGTATATTTATACGAAACGTCTTTTAAAACCTAAAAACGTCGTTTGTATATGAGATAGGGTTTTCGACAAAAAAAGCAAATGTGGACAACTATTTACCCACATGTGATTAAAACTGTCCACATGTTATACACAAATTGTGGATAAAATAAACATGTGGGAAACTTATTCAAAGTGAAAACACAACTATAATATCAAAAAAAAGTAGCTATAGCAATGAAATTAAGAAAGTTATCCACAAAATCAATACCTTGTGGAATAAACTTGTCCACAATACGATATACTGTGTAAAAGTAAGAAAAAAGTTTGTGGATATAAAAAACATAAAAAAACATTTATCCACAAGGAAATATAAGAACTGTGAAAAAGAATGTGAACAGGTTCAAAATGAATATTTGATGAAAATTTCGAGAACCATTGACATTTTCCTAGTTGATTAACTATAATTTATAAGACTGTCTTTAACAGATATTCCTCAGGGAGGTGTCATATAATGAAAAGAACTTACCAACCAAATAAACGTAAGCGCAGCAAAGTACATGGTTTCCGCAGCCGTATGAGCACAGCGAACGGACGTAAAGTGCTAGCAGCTCGTCGTCGTAAAGGAAGAAAAGTATTATCTGCGTAGACCACTGATCGTTCAGTGGTCTTTTTTTCTAATAATAGTGAATTTCCGCTGATGAAATACAGGAGTGTCAATTGATATGAAGAAAAAAAATCGTATAAAGAAGAATGATGAATTCCAGGAGGTTTTTCAAAAAGGAAAATCAAATGCGAACCGTCAGTTTGTTGTATACCAACTAAATAAAGAAGAACAGCCAAATTTTCGCATCGGTCTTTCTGTTAGCAAGAAGATAGGAAACGCAGTAGTTCGTAATCGAATTAAGCGTATGATCCGTCAGTCCATTACAGAATTGAAAGATGAGATAGATTCTGGAAAAGATTTTGTTATAATAGCAAGGAAGCCTTGTGCAGAGATGACATATGAAGAAGTAAAGAAAAGCTTAATTCATGTCTTTAAACGCTCTGGTATGAAAAAAATAAAAAAGTAGCGTAAGGAAATGAATTACACTATATACATACCGATACAAGGAGGAGTAGGCTTTGAAAAAGAAATTAGGTTTACTAGCCATGGTTGTTGCGTTAATGGCAATTACTGCTGGCTGTAGTGAAGTAAATCAGCCAATTACACCGAAAAGCACTGGGATTTGGAATGAATATTTTGTATATCCACTATCTCAGTTAATTACGTATTTTGCTGAATTATTCGGTAAGAATTATGGTTTAGCAATCGTCGTTACAACTCTTATCATTCGTTTTGCATTATTACCACTAATGATCAAACAAACGAAGAGTACGAAAGCAATGCAAGCATTACAACCAGAAATGGTGAAGTTAAAAGAAAAACATAGCTCTAAAGATCAAGCAACACAGCAAAAATTACAACAAGAAATGATGCAGTTATATCAAAAAAATGGTGTAAATCCATTAGCCGGTTGTTTACCAATATTTGTTCAGATGCCTATTTTATTCGCATTTTATCATGCGATTATGAGAACATCAGAAATTAGTAAACATACATTTTTATGGTTTGATTTAGGACAGGCAGACCCTTACTATATCTTACCGGTTGTTGCAGCGATTACGACATTTATTCAGCAAAAGCTTGCAATGGCAGGAACTGCTGGTCAAAATCCACAAATGGCAATGATGATTTGGCTTATGCCGATTATGATTTTAATCTTTGCAATTAACTTCCCAGCGGCATTATCACTTTACTGGGTTGTTGGTAATATCTTTGGTATCGCTCAAATGTACTTTATCAAAGGGCCAGAAATTAAGGCTAGTAAGGCTGGAGGAGCAGGTAAGTGAGTGTAATTACTGCTAAAGGACAAACAGTCGAGCTGGCAGTAGAAGATGCTTTAAGGCAATTAAACACTTCAAAAGATCAAGTTGATATAAATATTATCGATGAGGGTAAAAGGGGATTCCTAGGCTTATTTGGGAATCGTCCTGCAGTAGTAGAAGTTGTATTGAAGAAAGATCCCATTCAAGAATGTGAAGAGTATTTAAAAAATGTTATTCGCAACATGGGTGTGGAAGTCGAGATTAGTAAAATTGTAAAGGGACGCGAAGTTGAATTTACAATTTCTGGTGATAATGTAGGTGTTTTAATTGGAAAAAGAGGTAATACGTTGAACTCTTTGCAGTATTTGACAAAACTTGTCGCGAATCGCCATACGAAACAGTATATTGGTATCACACTAGATGCTGAAAATTATCGTAGTAAAAGAAAAAGTACGTTAGAATCGCTTTCTTATCGATTAGCAAAACAAGTGTCTAAAACGAAAAAAAGAGTTGTTTTAGAGCCGATGCCATCTTTTGAACGAAAAATTATCCATCAAGCATTATCTAATCATCAAGATATCAATACAACTTCTGAAGGAAATGAACCACATCGGCATGTTGTAATATCTTCCAAATGACCGGTTACTCAAATGAGTGCCGGTTTTTTTGAGGGGAAAACAGATGTGGATAACTAAAAACACTAAACTTATCCACTGTGAATAAGTTTAGTGTTTTTTACATGAGGACATAATAAAATGAGTTATTATTCTTTTGTAGATAGGTTCGTTATGGTATTCTAATAATTTAGTGAAGAAAATAATCGTGTTGAAATAGAGATAAATAAGCAAGTGAGGTGAAAGGACATGGAATTTGATACAATTGCTGCGATTTCCACAGCGCTTGGAGAGGGCGCAATTGCCATTGTTCGAGTAAGTGGGGATGATGCGGTTGAAAAAGTTAATCGTATTTTTAAAGGGAAGGACTTAACAGAGGTTCCTTCTCACACAATTCATTATGGTCATATTGTTGATTTAGATACAAATCAAGTTATTGAAGAAGTTATGGTGTCTATTATGCGTGCACCAAGAACTTTTACACGCGAAAATATAGTAGAAATTAACTGCCACGGTGGACTTGTTTCGGTAAATAAAGTATTGCAGCTTATTTTAGCGCAAGGAGTACGATTAGCAGAGCCTGGTGAATTTACAAAACGTGCTTTTTTAAATGGTCGTATTGATTTATCACAAGCAGAAGCTGTCATGGACTTAATCCGTGCAAAAACAGATCGTGCAATGAACGTAGCGATTAATCAAATGGAGGGGCGATTATCTAAATTAATTGGCCGCCTGCGTCAGGACATATTAGAAACGCTAGCTCATGTTGAGGTAAACATAGATTACCCAGAATATGATGATGTGGAAGAGATGACACATAATATTTTAATTGAGAAAGCGACACATGTTCGTGCTGAAATTGCAAAAATATTAGAAACATCGAAGCAAGGGAAGATTTTACGTGAAGGTATTGCTACTGCAATCATCGGTAGACCTAACGTTGGGAAGTCATCGCTATTAAATAGTCTCGTTCAAGAGAAAAAGGCAATTGTAACTGATATTGCAGGAACAACTCGTGATGTTATTGAAGAGTACGTTAATGTGCGTGGTGTACCACTTAAACTTATAGACACAGCCGGGATTCGTGAAACGGAAGATGTTGTTGAACGAATTGGGGTAGAACGTTCAAAAGAAATGATGAGCCAAGCAGATTTAGTGTTAATTGTCGTAAATTATAGTGAGGCTTTAACAAATGAAGATGAAGATTTATTCCGTGCGGTACAAGGAAAAGATTTCATTGTTATTGTGAATAAGACGGATTTACCGCAAGGAATTGATATGGAACGTGTTGCAGAATTGGCTGCGGGAAATCGTGTTATTACAACATCCTTAATCGAGGAGCAAGGAATAGATGAGCTTGAACAGGCGATAGCTGAGCTATTCTTTGAAGGAACAATTGATTCTGCAGATATGACATATGTTTCTAACGCAAGGCATATCGGACTATTAACACAAGCAGAAAAGACAATTGGAGATGCAATTGAGGCAATAGAAAATGGTGTTCCGATTGATATGGTACAAATTGATTTAACGAGAACGTGGGAAATACTTGGTGAAATTACTGGTGATACTGTCCATGAAAGCTTAATTGACCAGTTGTTCTCTCAATTTTGTTTAGGAAAATAATATGGCGATGTTTCAGAAAGATAGAGATTATTAGGAGGAATAAATAATGGGATACAATGCCGGTTCATACGATGTTATAGTAATCGGTGCAGGTCATGCAGGATGTGAAGCTGGTCTTGCGGCAGCACGAATGGGCTCCAAAACATTAATGTTAACAATTAATTTAGATATGGTAGCGTTTATGCCATGTAACCCTTCTGTTGGTGGACCAGCAAAAGGGATTGTTGTTCGTGAAATTGATGCATTAGGCGGAGAAATGGGACGCAATATTGATAAAACGCATATTCAAATGCGTATGTTAAATACAGGTAAAGGACCAGCTGTACGTGCACTTCGAGCACAAGCAGATAAGTTCTCTTACCAACATGAATTAAAGAAAACAATTGAAGAAACACCAAATTTAACTTTGTTCCAAGGAATGGTAGAGCGTTTAATCGTTGAAGATGGCGTATGTAAAGGGGTAATTACGCAAGCGGGTGCTGAATATACAGCAAAAACAGTCGTAATTACAACTGGAACATTTTTACGTGGTGAGATTATTATGGGTGATTTAAAATATTCGAGCGGTCCAAATAATCAGCAACCATCTATTACATTATCTGAGCATTTAGAGGAGCTTGGATTTGATCTTGTTAGATTTAAAACAGGTACACCTCCTCGTGTAAACAGCAATACAATTGACTACAGTAAAACAGAAATTCAACCGGGTGATGATAAACCACGTGCGTTCTCTTTTGAAACGACGAAATTTATTATGGATCAAATTCCATGTTGGTTGACATATACAAGTACGGAAACACATCGTTTAATAGATGAAAATTTACATCGTTCAGCTATGTATTCTGGTATGATTAAAGGAACAGGACCTAGATACTGTCCTTCTATTGAAGATAAAGTAGTAAGATTTAATGATAAACCACGTCATCAAATTTTCTTAGAGCCAGAGGGACGCAATACGCAAGAAGTATACGTACAAGGTCTATCTACAAGCTTACCAGAAGATGTACAGCGTGACATGCTTAGAACAATCCCGGGGCTGGAAAATGTCGAAATGATGCGTACAGGTTATGCAATTGAGTATGATGCAATTGTGCCAACGCAATTATGGCCAACACTTGAAACGAAAAACATTAAAAATTTATATACAGCAGGACAAATTAACGGAACTTCTGGTTACGAAGAAGCGGCAGGACAAGGGCTTATGGCTGGAATTAATGCGGCATGTCGATCTTTAGGTAAAAAAGAAGTTATTTTAGGGCGCGAGGATGCTTATATTGGTGTCTTAATTGATGATCTTGTAACGAAAGGTACAAATGAACCATATCGTTTATTAACATCTCGTGCAGAGTACCGTCTATTATTACGCCACGATAATGCGGATCTTCGTTTAACTGAAGTTGGTCGTGAAATCGGATTAATTAAAGAAGAGCGCTATGAGCGATTTACAAATAAAAAGTTACAAATTGAACAGGAAAAGGAACGTTTAGGTAGCATTATTATTAAACCACGTCCTGAAGTTCAAGAATTAATTCGTAGCATTGGTGGAAGTGAATTGAAAGACGGAATACGTGCAAGTGACTTATTACGTCGTCCAGAGATGACATATGAGCATATTCATCTTTTAATACCAAGCGAAGTAGAATTAAGTGATGAAGTTACGGAACAAGTTGAAATTCAGACTAAGTACGAAGGATATATTGAAAAATCATTACAGCAAGTAGAGCGTATGAAGAAAATGGAAAATAAAAAAATCCCTGTGGATATTGATTATGATGCAATTTCTAGCCTTGCTTCAGAAGCTAGACAGAAATTGAAAGATGTTCGTCCACTTTCAATGGGGCAGGCTTCACGTATTTCTGGCGTAAATCCAGCAGATATTTCCATTTTACTTGTGTATATTGAACAAGGAAAAATTGCGCGCGTATCGAACCAATAAATAGTAAGGAGCTATCGCTAGATGAACATAGAACAATTTCAATCTATGCTAGAAGAGAAGGGTATTACCCTCTCTTCTAGGCAGTTAGAGCAGTTCAAAATCTACTTTGAAACATTAGTAGAGTGGAATGAAAAAATGAACTTAACGGCTATTACGGAAAAAGAAGAAGTATACTTAAAACACTTTTTTGATTCTATTACAGCTGCTTTTTATTATGATTTTTCAAAACCATTCTCAATTTGTGATGTTGGTGCAGGGGCTGGATTCCCAAGTATTCCTTTAAAAATCTGTTTCCCGCACTTAAAAGTAACAATTGTAGACTCATTGCAAAAACGTATTAATTTCTTAAATCATTTAGCACAAAAGCTAGAATTAAGTGACGTTGCATTTTGTCACGATCGTGCTGAAACATTTGGGAAAAAAGAAGGTGTACGTGAATCGTACGATATTGTAATGGCACGTGCAGTTGCGCGTCTTTCTGTATTAAGTGAGCTATGTTTACCACTTGTAAAAGTCGGAGGAACATTCATTGCGATGAAGGGTGCAGCAGCAAACGAAGAAATTGAAAATGGCAAGTATGCTTTAGAGGTGCTTGGCGGAGAGTTAAAAGAGATGTCTACGTTCCAATTACCGTTTGAAGAAAGTGAACGTAATATTTTATTAATCGAGAAAAAGCGCAAGACACCAAAGAAATATCCACGCAAACCGGGAACACCCAATAAATTACCTATTGAAAAATAAATCTTATTAGACGTAAGATTAAATTATATAAATGAAAACGTAAATGTTTCATAGGAAACATTTTATGTAGAATAGTCAATAGGCCTAAAAGGTGGTGGAATATGTATGAAAAATACGTTTTCTCGTTTATTTGGCTTTGGAGATAAAGAGAGCGAATTCGAATTACAAGACGAAAGCCATGAAGAAATAGATAAAAAGGTATATGAAGAAATACAAGAAATTCCGATCGTAAATATTACTCCTAATCGTTATCAACCACGAACGGTTTTTGACGATGCACGTATCGACGAGTTGGCATTAACGATTCGTACACACGGGCTCATTCAGCCGATTGTTGTGAGGCAGTATGAGGATGATAAGTACGAGATTATTGCTGGAGAAAGACGTTTTCGCGCAGCAACGAAGTTAGGCTGGGAAAAGGTCCCTGCGATCATAAAGAACTTAAATGATACAGAGACGGCTTCTGTAGCGTTAATTGAAAATTTGCAACGTGAGGAATTAACAGCAATCGAGGAAGCTGTGGCATATCAAAAGCTGATTGAGTTACATAATTTAACGCAAGAAGCATTGGCACAACGACTTGGAAAAGGACAATCTACAATCGCAAATAAGTTGCGATTGTTAAAGTTGCCTGAAGAAATAAAAAGTGCATTGTTAGAAAAAAGTATTACAGAACGTCATGCTCGTGCTCTCATTCCTTTAAAAAATGAGGAATTACAACTGAAAGTTTTACAAGAAATTGTGGAAAAACAACTCAATGTAAAACAAACAGAGGAACGAATCGCGAAATTACTAGAAGAAGTAAAACCGAAGCGCAAGGCGAAGCAAAAAGCAGTAAGCCGAGACGCGAGAATTGCTATGAATACAATTAGGCAATCATTACAAATGGTGGCTGACAGTGGTTTAAATGTTAATTCTGAGGAAGAAGAATTTGATGAGTACTATCAAATTACGATTAAAGTTCCGAAGAAAAAATAATAATGATGTGTTAGAGACCTTATCCTACTGGAGAGGTCTCTTTTGCTATATTTTCTTGTTAATGAAGAAGGAGTTTAGAAATAAATTTTGAAGTTTAATAAGGACGGAAAAGAAAAACTTTTATTTCATGTTACAATAAACGTAATTGTTACTAGAATAAGATAGAAAGGTTGAAAGTAGGTGACATCATGGGAAAAATCATTGCTATTGCTAATCAAAAAGGCGGTGTTGGAAAAACAACAACATCTGTTAATTTAGGGGCTGGATTGGCGCAAGTAGGTAAGAAAGTCCTTCTCGTAGATATTGATGCTCAAGGAAATGCAACGACTGGTGTGGGAATTGAAAAGTCAGAATTAGACCAATGTATTTACAATGTTCTTGTGGAAGATGCAGATGTTCAGGGAGTTATACGGAAAACCGCAACTGAAAACTTAGATGTTCTACCCGCTACAATTCAATTGGCTGGTGCTGAAATTGAATTGGTACCGACTATTTCCCGGGAAGTACGTTTGCAAAGGGCATTACAGCCAGTTCGTGATGAATATGATTACATTATTATCGACTGTCCCCCGTCTTTAGGGTTATTAACGATTAATGCATTAACAGCAGCAGATTCTGTTATTATTCCTGTTCAGTGTGAATATTACGCACTCGAAGGATTAAGTCAGCTATTAAATACAGTTCGACTTGTACAAAAACATTTAAATAAAGATCTAGCAATTCAAGGTGTATTGTTAACAATGCTAGATGCCCGTACAAATTTAGGGATTCAAGTTATAGATGAAGTGAAGAAATACTTTAGGGATAAAGTATACCGTTCCATTATTCCACGTAATGTTCGCTTAAGTGAGGCACCAAGTCATGGGAAACCGATTATGCAGTATGACGCTAAATCAAGAGGGGCAGAAGTATATATAGATTTAGCAGAGGAAGTGATTGCAGGTGGCTAAAGGTTTAGGAAGAGGGATTAATGTGTTTTTTCCTGATTTAGATGTGAAAAAAGAAGAAACGATTCAGGAGATTATCGTAACTGAATTAAGGCCGAATCCATACCAACCGCGTAAGCACTTTAATAAAGCTGCGATTGAGGAATTAGCGGCTTCTATTAAAGAACACGGCATATTACAACCGTTAATTGCTAGAAAGAGTATTAAAGGATATGAAATTGTTGCAGGTGAAAGAAGATATCGTGCTGCCAAAGAGGCTGGACTTGAAAAGGTACCTGCCGTTGTAAGGCAATTAAACGAGCAGCAAATGATGGAATTTGCTTTGTTAGAAAACTTACAACGAGAAGATTTAAATCCGATGGAAGAGGCAATGGCATACCAGATGTTAATGAATGAGCTAAATGTAACGCAAGAACAATTAGCGAAACGTCTTGGTAAAAGTAGACCTTACATTGCAAACTATACTCGGTTATTAAGCCTCCCTTCTTTCGTACAAGATATGATTGCAAATGGTCAACTTTCAATGGCTCATGGGAGAACTTTACTTACAATCAAAGATGAAGAACAATTGAAGTCCTTATTGAAACGCATTGAAAAAGAAGGATTAAATGTTCGTCAATTAGAGAAAATCGTCCAAGAGATTAATCAACACGTTTCACGTGAAACAAAACAAGTGAAAAAAGAGCGAAATATATTTTTCGTAGAACGTGAAACGTTCTTAAGAGAAAAGTTTGGCACAGATGTGAAAATTAAAGAGACGAAAAAAGAAAAAGGTAAAATCGAAATTGAATTTTTTAATAAAGAAGATTTAAATCGTATTTTAGAATTATTATCACATAAAAATTAAAAAGCAAACCATCTTATTATTTATAGATGGTTTGCTTTTTTTAATGCAGATAATTTTTGATCCGTCTCTTTTATACTTTGTGCGATTACATCGGCCATTTTCATCACTAAACTTAATCTCGTATTTTGAAGAACAAAAAACTCCATAAAACCATTTAAATTGACGATGCCGTGTATATGCAAATCACCAACTGCAGGTAATTTCTTATTCATCGCAGCACCAGGTTTACTAGGTCCTTTTCCAGTAGTAATTGAACCGATATTTTGAGACTTTCCTAAACATGCATCAACGGCAATTATAAAGGAAGTAGGATTTTCTTTCTGTATATTTTGAATTTTCTCTTCTAGATTCAGTGCATGCACTGGTTCATCTAGTGTGCCGAACACTTGGAAGTTTTTGATTTCTACTTGTTCTAGCTTAGTGCCAACTAATGGGCCGAGTGCATCACCGGTGGAACGATCTGTTCCGATACAAACGAGAATAAGTGGTATATTAGTTTGAATAGGAATATGGGAAAGCAAGAAGTTACTGATTGTCTCGGAGGCTTCTAAGTCTTGGTGCATAACATTTTGAGTTTCTTTTTCGAAAAAAGGTAAGCGAAAACTTCCAATATTCATGAAGCACCCATCCTTTTAATAAATTTTCAAAATATGTTATATGGCGAATAAAATGGAAAACTATAAGTGCGTACTTTTTGCAAAATGTAAATGAAAACGGAAATAATAGTACTAGTATATATATATTCGTTCCATTTTATACCTGGATAGAAGTTAACAAATGCAATTAAAGTTATAAATTTTTTCAGCAATCAGAGAGACTTCTGATACAATAAGAAGAATAACTAAAAAGAAATTTTGGCTGGAGAGGTAGAGATACATGGATTTATTAACGAAGTGGTTTAATTCTACGAAACAGTATTTATTGGATGCTGATCGTTGGGCTCATATTGGAGTTGCGACATTAAAAATATGTATTATTTTAACAATTGGTGCAGTTGTTGTGCGAGTTGCAAGAGCGGTTGTACGAAATGCGTTTCGCATGGGGAGCCGTTCTCCAATCCAAATTTCAGAACGTCGTACAGTTACGGTAGCGAAATTACTTGAAAATATTGTAGCATACGTTGTTATGTTCATTATGCTAATTGCGATTTTAGGTGTGTTTAATATTAATGCATCAGGTTTATTAGCGGGTGCCGGGGTAATTGGTTTAGCAGTCGGATTTGGTGCTCAAAGTTTAGTGAAAGACGTTATTACAGGTTTATTTATTTTGCTAGAAGATCAGTTTTCAGTTGGCGATTATGTTAAAATCGGTCAATTTGAAGGAGTCGTTTTAGAAATTGGACTTCGTACAACGAAAGTAAAGAGTTGGACAGGTGAAATTCATACTTTACCAAACGGAAGTATTGTTCAAGTTACTAACTACTCAGTTAGTAATAGTGTAGCATTTGTTGATGTATCTATTTCATATGAGGCTGACATTGCGAAAGCAGAGCAAGTTATTGAGGATTTATTAATAGAGTTACCTGCACAATACGAAAAAATGGTAACGACGCCTCAATTATTAGGTGTGCAAACATTAGCTGCATCAGAAGTTATATTACGCGTTATTGCTGAAGTAGAACCGATGCAACATGCAGTTATTGCAAGAGCACTTCGTAAAGAGATTAAAAATCGTCTAGATTTACATGGAATTGAAATTCCATATCCACGTATGGTTTTATATAATCGTGAAGAACTGGTTAGTGGAAAAGCACTTTAGTATCGAGAGGGGTTTGGAGAGTGGAGCAAAAGGAATATAACTTGTACGACGTTGTGGAAATGAAGAAAGCCCACCCATGTGGTGAGAATCGTTGGAAAATTATTCGTATGGGAATGGATATCCGCATTAAGTGCGAGGGATGTGACCATTCAGTAATGATTCCTCGAAGAGAGTTTGATCGTAAGGTGAAAAAAATACTTGTGAAGCACGAAGAATAGAGAAAAAGTAACAGTTGCAGTAGGTGGCTGTTGCTTTTTTCGTTTGGAGGAAACTTGTCATTTTTTTCGTTACTATCTATAATGATGAAAGATTGAGACATAGGAGTGAAAAATATGGGATTAACGGCTGGGATTGTTGGATTACCTAACGTAGGGAAGTCCACTTTATTTAATGCAATTACACAAGCAGGAGCAGAATCTGCGAACTATCCATTCTGTACAATTGATCCAAACGTAGGAATTGTAGAAGTACCAGATGAGCGTTTAAATAAATTAACGGAATTAGTAGAACCGAAAAAGACTGTTCCGACTGTATTTGAGTTTACTGATATTGCAGGTATCGTAAAAGGTGCAAGTAAGGGCGAAGGGTTAGGAAATAAATTCTTATCTCACATTCGCCAAGTAGATGCAATTTGCCAAGTTGTTCGTTGTTTTGAAGACGAAAATATTACGCACGTTTCAGGAAAAGTAGATCCAATTGATGATATTGAAACAATCAACTTAGAGCTAATCTTAGCAGACTTAGAGTCTGTTGATAAACGTATCGAGCGTGTTGCGAAATTAGCAAGACAAAAAGATAAAGAAGCAGTATATGAGCATGAAATTTTAGTGCGTTTAAAAGAAGCTTTCGAAGAGGGGAAACCAGCTCGTACTGTTGAATTTACAGAAGAGCAAATGAAGATTGTTAAAGGCCTTCATTTACTTACAACGAAAGAAATGCTATACGTAGCAAACGTAAGTGAAGATGATATTATGGATCCTTCTGAAAATAAATACGTACAAATGGTAAAAGAATTTGCAGCAAATGAAAATTCACAAGTAATTGTTGTATGTGCAAAAATTGAATCAGAAATCGCTGAGTTAGATGAGGAAGAGAAAAAAGTATTCCTGGAAGAACTAGGCATTGAAGAATCTGGTTTAGATCAGTTAATCCGTGCTGCATATGACTTATTAGGACTTGCTACTTACTTCACAGCTGGTGTGCAAGAAGTGCGTGCATGGACGTTTAAACAAGGTATGAAAGCACCACAATGTGCGGGCGTAATTCATACAGACTTTGAGCGTGGATTTATTCGCGCAGAAACAGTTTCTTATGATGATTTAATGACAAACGGTTCTATGACAGCTGCAAAAGAAGCTGGAAAAGTACGTTTAGAAGGAAAAGAGTATATCGTAAAAGACGGAGATGTTATGCACTTCCGTTTTAACGTTTAATTTAATATTTCCTAGGAAAAATAAAGATATGAACTTGGCAAATATATTATGTGTTTGCCAAGTTTTTTACGTATTGGTGAGTTGATTCATATAACTTACTATGATATAATCTAAACTCGTGAGTAATTACTATAAATTAATTGCTCCTTGCCCATTATGGGCCGTTTAGACCAAAAGGAGGTGAAAGTGTAATGAGAAAGTACGAAATTATGTACATCATTCGTCCTGGCGTTGAAGAAGAAGCTCAAAAAGCTTTAGTTGAACGTTTTGCAGGTGTTTTAACAAACAATGGTGCAGAAATCATTAACACGAAAGAGTGGGGTAAGCGTCGTTTAGCTTACGAAATCAACGACTTACGTGAAGGTTTCTACATGATCTTAAACGTGAACTCTAACGCAGAAGCGATTAACGAATTCGACCGTTTAGCTAAGATCAACGAAGATATCCTTCGTCATATCGTTGTTAAAGAAGAAGAAAAATAATTGATATATAAGGGAGAGTGGTTCGATTGATGAATCGTGTTATCCTCGTTGGTCGTTTAACTAAGGACCCTGACTTACGTTACACGCCCAATGGTGTTGCAGTAGCTACTTTTACGTTAGCTGTGAATCGCGCATTTGCGAATCAACAAGGTGAGCGTGAAGCTGACTTTATTAATTGTGTAATATGGCGTAAACAAGCAGAAAACGTGGCAAATTATTTGAAAAAAGGTAGCTTAGCAGGCGTAGACGGACGTCTTCAAACTCGTAATTACGATGGACAAGATGGTAAACGTGTATATGTAACAGAAGTTCTTGCGGAGAGCGTACAATTTTTAGAGCCGCGTAATGGCGGTGGGGAGCAACGTGGTTCATTCAATCAGCAACCATCAGGAGCTGGTTTCGGTAACCAAAGCTCTAACCCATTTGGTCAATCTAGTAATTCAGGCAACTCAGGTAACACTGGAAACTCTGGATTTACGAAGAATGACGATCCATTTTCGAATGTTGGTCAACCGATTGACATTTCGGACGACGATTTACCATTTTAATGGTATGAATCGGCTATTTTTAACAAAGAATGGAGGGAATAGACATGGCAGGACGCAAAGGTGGACGTGCGAAACGTCGTAAGGTGTGTTTCTTCACATCTAACGGCATCACTCGCATTGACTATAAAGATGTTGATTTATTAAAACGTTTCGTTTCTGAACGTGGTAAAATTTTACCTCGTCGTGTAACAGGAACAAGCGCAAAATACCAACGCAAACTTACAGTTGCAATTAAACGTGCTCGTCAAATGGCACTTTTACCATATGTTGGTGAATAATAGCGTATGAAATGCACAGTAGAGTCGGACTCTACTGTGCATTTTGCTATGCTTTTCTTTTTTGAAAGAGAGGTTAAATCATGAAACAAACAAAATTTATTACTGAAGGCGCAGCGTTATTAGCTATATACGCGATATTATTGCTTGTGTCTTTATACGTTCCGGTTTTAGGTACAGTTGTAACTTTCGCATTACCATTACCGTTTATATTGTTTACGATAAAATATAGGTTATCCAATGCTTTTATAATTTTTACAGCTGCGCTTTTTATTACCGTTATTGTGAGCCAGCCCTTGAATGTAGTGAAGACAATAATGTTTGGATTGATAGGGATTGTTTTAGGATCCATGTATAAAAAAAGAAAAAAGCCAATAGAGATCTTGATGGCAGGAACCCTTGCATATTTAATTGGTTTTGTGCTCATTTATGTTGCAAGTATAAAGTTTTTTAACATAGATTTAATGAAGCAAATACAAAATATGTTTAATGAAAGTATGGCGCAAAGTGAAAAGATGGTAAGCGCTGCAGGTATGCCAATTAGTAAAGAACAAAAAGAGTTATTTGGACAATTCAATGAGATATTACAAACACTATTCCCGAGTTTACTTGTAATGGTTTCTGTTTGTTTTTCTTGGATTACAGTGCTCCTATCGGGTAGTGTCTTGAGGAAGTTAAAGTATGACGTTATATCTTGGCCTAAATTTAAAGATATACAATTGCCAAAGAGCATTGTCTGGTATTACGTTATATTTATTTTGTTAGCAACTTTTATAAAGGTAGAACCAGCATCATATTTATATATGGTATTTTCCAACCTATATGTCATATTTGCACTATTGCTCGTACTGCAAGGTCTGACATTTATCACCTTTTTAGCGCATAGAAAAGGATTTACTAAAGGTGTTCCTATTATTAGTTTTATTGTATGCATGTTTATTCCGATGATGTTTCCTCTTGTAACAATCTTAGGTATAATTGACTTAGGGATTTCATTGCGTTCTAAAATAGGGGGATAAAATAATATTCCTTATACTATTTTAATCTGTAAAACTAACTGGAAGGTGAGTTAGTTTTACTTTATAGGAGTTGTATACATGCCTGAATTTTATAAGAAACAGTGGTTTTTATATCCTGTTTATGTATTGGCATTTTTTGTATTTGTGCTAATTTCACTCCTCTGTTACTTTCATTTAATTATGGGAATATCAGCCTTTTTTATCTTTTGTATTGTACTTTTTGTCGTTATACGATTCGAACTTACTTTCCAAAGAAATTTTGAAAAACATACGACAGATATGATTACAAGGGTAAAGAAAGTGAGTAATGAAGCATTTAACCAAATGCCAATTGGTATTTTGTTATACAATAAGGATTATGGGATTGATTGGGCAAATCCTTATTTATCATCATGTTTGGGACAGCATGCATTAGCCGGTTGGCACCTTTACGATGTATCAGAAACATTACTCCTTTTTATTAAGGGGGAAACTTCTGACGATATAGTTTCTTTAAATAATCGAAAGTTCCGTGTTTTTGTAAGGAAAGAAGAAAAGCTAATTTATTTCTTTGATGTAACGGAACAAACAGAAATTGAAAAGATGTATGAAGATCAACGCACTGTTTTAGCTGTTATTTATTTAGATAACTATGATGAAGTTACACAAGGATTAGATGATCAATTACGTACGAATATAACAAGTCTTGTGACGTCACGTCTAAATGAATGGGCTGTTAAGTATGGCGCTTATTTAAAACGTGCATCTTCAGAGAGGTTCTTCGTTGTACTAAATGAAAGTATTTTAGCACAAATGGAGAAAGGCAAGTTTAACATTTTAGATCAAGTGCGTGAAGAAACATCTAAAAGGAATATACCACTTACGTTAAGTGTGGGTGTCGGATCAGGTGATATGCCTTTATCAGAGCTTGGAGCAATGGCTCAATCTGGTTTAGACCTTGCGCTTGGACGTGGTGGGGATCAAGTAGCTATTAAACAAGCGACAGGTAAAGTTAAATTTTACGGCGGTAAAACAAATCCAGTTGAAAAGCGTACTCGTGTACGTGCTAGAGTTATTTCGCATGCATTGAAGGATTTAGTATTAGAAAGTAGTAATGTCATTATAATGGGACATAGGGCCCCTGATATGGATGCAATTGGTGCTGCGATTGGTATTTTAAAGGTAGCTCAATTAAATGAGCGCAAAGGATATATTGTGTTAGATGAAAATGATTCCGATAAGGGAATTAAACGTCTGATGGATAAAGTGAAACAAAATGAAGAACTATGGTCTCATTTTATTACCCCAGATCAAGCGATGGAATTTGCAAATGATGAGTCCTTACTTGTTGTTGTGGATACACATAAGCCTTCTATGGTGATGGAGGAAAAACTGGTTCGTAAAATTGAAAATGTAGTGGTGATTGACCATCATCGTCGTGGAGAAGATTTTATTGAAGATCCATTACTTGTTTACATGGAACCATATGCTTCTTCGACGGCAGAACTTGTTACAGAATTACTTGAGTATCAACCGAAAAATTTAAAGATGACAATGTTAGAAGCGACGGCATTGTTAGCTGGTATTATTGTTGATACGAAAAGTTTTACGTTCCGGACGGGTGCTCGTACGTTTGATGCAGCTTCTTATTTACGCTCGCATGGTGCAGATACTGTCCTTGTACAAGAATTGTTAAAAGAAGATATGAATCAGTATTTACGAGTTGCAAAAGCTATTAAAAATGCGTACATTTATAAAAATGGAATTGCTATTGCAAAAGTTGATAGTGATGACTATTACGATCAAGTGCTTATTGCACAATCAGCGGACACGCTATTAACGATGACGGGTATTATTGCATCATTTGTTATAGCGAAACGTGGGGAGAATTTCATTGGAATTAGCGGCAGGTCTTTAGGTGAAGTGAATGTGCAGCTAATTATGGAGAATCTAGGAGGTGGCGGGCATTTGACGAATGCAGCCACACAAATGAAAAATGTTACAGTAGATGAAGCTGAGGAGAAGCTTCGATTTGTTATTGATGACTATTTACAGGGAGGCACACAATCATGAAAGTAATTTTTCTAAAAGACGTAAAAGGTAAAGGTAAAAAAGGAGAAATAAAAAACGTACCAGATGGTTATGCAAATAACTTTTTACTAAAACAAGGATTAGCTGCTGAAGCGACAAACAGCAGTATGAAAACTTTAGAAGCTCAAAAGCGTAAAGAAGAAAAAGATGCAGCAGCAGAGCTTGAGAATGCAAAAGAGCTGAAAGAAACTTTAGAGAAATTAACTGTGGAACTGAAGGCGAAATCTGGAGAAGGTGGCCGTTTATTTGGTTCTATCACAAGCAAACAAATCGTAGACGCAATGCAAAAATCACATAAAATCAAACTTGATAAACGTAAATTTGAAATGGATGATGCAATTCGTGCATTAGGTTATACAAATGTGACTGTAAAATTGCATCCGCAAGTAACAGCAAAAGTAAAAGTTCATGTTAGTGAACAATAAAAATAAATTAAACAAGGAGGATTGCGTATGAGTGATGTAATGGCTGATCGTACCCCTCCGCATAATATAGAAGCTGAGCAGGCAGTCTTAGGTGCCATATTGATTGATCAAGATGCGTTAACGTCAGCATCAGAACTATTGGTACCTGACTCATTTTATCGAACGAAACATCAAAAGATCTTTGAAGTGATGCTTGGCTTGTCTGATAAGGGAGAGCCAATTGACTTAGTAATGATGACGTCAGCGATGGCTGATCAAGGATTACTAGAAGAAGTTGGTGGGGTTTCTTACTTAGCAGAGTTAGCAGAGATTGTTCCAACTGCTGCTAACGTAGAGTATTATGCACGAATCATCGCTGAAAAGGCGCTTTTACGTCGTTTAATTCGAACGGCGACTCATATCGTGTCTGATGGATATGAGAGAGAAGATGATGTGGACGGCCTTTTAAATGAGGCTGAGAAAAAAATATTAGAAGTATCTCATCAAACGAACGCTAAAGCATTCCAGAATATTAAAGACGTTCTTGTGGATGCTTACGATAAAATCGAACTTTTGCATAATCAAAAAGGTGAAGTTACAGGAATACCAACTGGATTTACTGAATTAGATAAGATGACCGCAGGTTTCCAACGAAATGATTTAATCATAGTAGCGGCGCGTCCGTCAGTAGGGAAAACTGCATTTTCATTAAATATCGCACAAAACGTAGCGACGAAAACGGATGAAAATGTAGCGATCTTTAGTTTGGAGATGGGCTCTGATCAGCTTGTTATGCGTATGCTTTGTGCAGAAGGTAATATTGATGCGCAAAGACTTCGTACTGGGTCATTAACTTCTGATGATTGGGCGAAGTTAACAATGGCGATGGGAAGCCTTTCAAATGCCGGTATATATATTGATGATACACCAGGGATTAAGGTAAATGAGATTCGAGCAAAATGCCGTAGATTAAAGCAGGAACAAGGTCTTGGGATGGTTTTAATTGACTATTTACAGCTTATTCAGGGAAGTGGGAAGTCGGGCGAGAACCGTCAGCAGGAAGTATCTGAGATTTCGCGTACATTAAAAGGGATTGCGCGTGAATTACAAGTGCCTGTTATTGCCCTTTCACAGTTATCCCGTGGTGTTGAATCTCGTCAAGATAAACGCCCTATGATGTCTGATATTCGTGAATCGGGGAGTATTGAGCAGGATGCTGATATTGTAGCATTCTTGTATCGTGAAGATTACTATGACCGTGAAACGGAAAATAAAAATACGATTGAAATTATCATCGCAAAACAACGTAATGGTCCGGTAGGTTCAGTAGAGCTTGCGTTTGTTAAAGAATTTAATAAGTTCGTTAACTTAGAACGACGCTTTGAGGATGGGGCATAAAGGCAGTATAAAAAAGAAACGCATTTCTTATAATAAGATGTGTTTCTTTTTTTATAGAGTAAAGATAAGGCTTTCATAAGGTGAAAATATAATTCTTACGAACGAAAATGATTTTTAATAAAAAAATGTTCGCTTTTTTGGTTGACTTCTTTTTCGGTTTTGGTACAATTATATTGTTTGAATAGATCGTTTGAAAATTGCGGAGGTGCTTTAATAATGTCTTCAGTAGTAGTTGTAGGAACACAATGGGGCGACGAAGGAAAAGGTAAAATCACTGATTTTCTTTCTGAGCATGCGGAAGTAGTTGCAAGATATCAAGGTGGAAATAACGCGGGACATACAATTGTTTTCGGCGGAGTTAAATATAAGTTACACTTAATTCCATCTGGTATTTTCTATAAAGAGAAAATTTGTGTAATCGGAAATGGCTTAGTAGTAGATCCAAAAGCATTACTTGAAGAGTTAAAATACTTACACGACCGTGGTGTAAGTACTGATAATTTACGTGTAAGTAACCGTGCACACGTTATTTTACCTTATCATTTAAAACAAGATGAGTTAGAAGAGGCTAGTAAAGGTGATAACAAAATCGGTACAACGAAAAAAGGTATCGGTCCTGCATATATGGATAAAGCTGCTCGTATTGGTATCCGTATGGCTGATCTTTTAGACCGTGAAGCATTTAAAGAGAAGCTTGAGCGCAATTTAGTAGAGAAAAATCGTTTATTTGAAAAAATGTACGATACAGAAGGTTTCAGCGTAGAAGAAATCTTTGAAGAGTACTTCGAATATGGACAACAAATCGCACAATATGTATGCGACACATCTGTTGTATTAAATGATGCACTAGATAACAATCACCGTGTATTATTTGAAGGTGCACAAGGTGTTATGCTTGATATTGACCACGGTACGTACCCATTTGTTACATCTTCTAACCCGATTGCTGGTGGTGTAACAGTTGGAACTGGAGTTGGTCCGGCGAAAGTTACTCGCGTTGTAGGTGTATGTAAAGCATATACAAGCCGTGTTGGTGATGGTCCATTCCCTACTGAACTTAATGATGAAATTGGTCATCAAATTCGTGAAGTTGGTCGTGAATACGGAACAACAACTGGTCGCCCACGCCGTGTAGGTTGGTTCGATAGCGTTGTTGTAAGACATGCGCGTCGTGTTAGTGGTTTAACGGATTTATCATTAAACTCTATTGATGTATTAACAGGTATTCCAACTCTTAAAATCTGTGTTGCTTACAAATATAACGGAGAAGTTATAGATGAAGTTCCAGCAAACTTAAACATTTTAGCGAAATGTGAGCCTGTATATGAAGAGCTTCCAGGTTGGGAAGAAGATATTACTGGTGTGAAATCATTAGATGAGCTTCCTGAAAATGCAAGAAAATACGTAGAGCGTGTTTCTGAATTAACAGGAATCCAATTATCTATGTTCTCAGTTGGACCAGATCGTAACCAAACGAATATCGTTCGTAACGTATACGAAGTTTAATTGATATTTTTAAGAAAAACTCATGTCCGCATGAGTTTTTTCTTATCTTTTATAAAAAAAACAAAAAAAGTATTGCAAAAGTGAAAGATGATATGTTATGATACATCTTGTCGTCACGAAAATATGACGTTGGTGAGTATGAGCCATTAGCTCAGTTGGTAGAGCATCTGACTTTTAATCAGAGGGTCGAAGGTTCGAATCCTTCATGGCTCACCATTTTATTTTTCGTGGCCCGTTGGTCAAGTGGTTAAGACACCGCCCTTTCACGGCGGTAACACGGGTTCGAATCCCGTACGGGTCATGTTTTTTTATGTTTATTTTTGGTCCCGTGGTGTAGTGGTTAACATGCCTGCCTGTCACGCAGGAGATCGCCGGTTCGACCCCGGTCGGGACCGCCACTTTTGTTTATACCACCATTAGTGGTTTTATATATAGTTTTGGCTCGGTAGCTCAGTCGGTAGAGCAGAGGACTGAAAATCCTCGTGTCGGCGGTTCGATTCCGTCCCGAGCCACTCTCAGGATATTAAGTGGGCCCACTTAATATCCTTTTTATTTTGTGTAGTTTTACAAATGTGGGTAGTTATTTTACAATAGGATGAGGAGCCTCTAGCAGTTGAAGCTAGAGGTTTTTCTGTAGATCGTATAGGATTCCGTGTAAAGGTGGATCATACATGAGTCTATGAGAATAGAGGAGAGAACACTTAAATAAAGGTTGCTGTCATATAGGGATATACTATAGAAACATCAATATATTTAAGAATCATTGACCATATTTTTATGAGGAGGAAATAGACGATGATGGGAAAGAAAATTTTAGTAGTTGATGATGAAAAGCCGATTGCAGACATTTTGAAGTTCAACCTAGAAAAAGAGGGTTTTGAAATTGTAATGGCACATGATGGTGATGAAGCAATTGAGAAAGCTAATGAAGAACAGCCAGATATGGTTTTATTAGATATTATGCTACCAGGAAAAGATGGTTTAGAGGTTTGTCGTGAAATACGTAAAAACTCAGAAATGCCGATTATTATGCTTACAGCGAAGGACTCTGAAATTGATAAGGTATTAGGGCTTGAGCTTGGAGCAGATGATTATGTAACGAAGCCATTTAGTACGAGGGAATTACTTGCTCGTGTGAAGGCGAATTTACGCCGCCATCAACAAGGTGGTGCAGCAGAAAAAGAAGAAAATACTGAAATGGTTATTGGACCAATTATTATTAATCCAAATGCTTATAGTGTAACAAAGCGTGAGGAAAATATTGAGCTTACACATCGTGAATTTGAATTGCTACATTATTTAGCAAAACATTTAGGACAAGTTATGACACGTGAACATTTATTGCAAACAGTTTGGGGTTATGATTATTTTGGAGATGTGCGTACAGTGGATGTAACAGTACGTCGTTTACGTGAAAAAATTGAAGATAATCCAAGTCATCCTACTTTAATTGTAACTAGACGTGGGGTAGGGTATTACTTGCGTGACCCAGAGCAGGAATAATATATGAAAAAGGTTGGTTTTTTTCAATCCATTCATTTAAAGTTTGTGCTCATATATATGCTATTAATATTAATAGCGATGCAAGTAATCGGTGTATATTTCGTAAGAGAATTAGAAAAAAGTCTTGTACAAGGCTTTAAGGATTCCCTGACACAACAAACGAATTTACTATCGTATAATTTAAAGCAAGAATTTACAAAAAGTCGTGAAAAAACAGATCCAGAATCATTAGATGACGCTATAAAAAATTCGATTCAAAAGTTTGCATCGGATCGTAAGAAAGATATTCAAGAAGTAAGTGTATTTGATTCTAATAGAAAATTAATGGCGATTTCAGACACGGCTAAGCAAAATAAGATAGGCAGAACATCGACAGATATAGCTGTTCAACGGGTAATTGTACAAAATAAACTAGAATCAAAAATTGAGAAAGATGGAGGAACTGGCCATCGAGTTCAAGTGATGATTACTCCTATTCAAAGCGATAAAGCTGGGGAGGTACTTGGTGTCATTCGTATTGTTGCATCTATGGAAGATGTATACAAACAAATGAAGGATATAAATCAAATTTTTGCTACCGGAACAGTGATTGCTTTGTTAGTAACGGCTGTACTTGGGATTTTACTAGCTCAAACAATTACAAGACCAATTTCAGATATGCGAAGGCAAGCAATTGAAATGGCAAAAGGAAATTATTCGAGAAAAGTAAAGGTCCATAGTCATGATGAAATTGGCCAATTAGCATTATCTTTCAATAATTTATCAAAAAAGCTACAACAAGCTCGTTCTTCAACAGAAAGCGAAAGACGTAAATTATCATCTGTTTTATCACATATGACAGATGGAGTAATTGCTACTGACCGAAAAGGGGATATTATTTTATTAAATGACCCTGCGGAAAAGATGCTAAATGTTTCGCGTGAAACGGCGCTGGATCAATCGGTTTTAGAAGTATTGGGGATACAGGAAGAATTTACGCTCGATCATTTATACGAAGAGCCTGATTCTGTTTTATTAGATTTTAGTACGAGAAATGAACCATACATTTTACGTGCTAGTTTCTCTGTTATTCAAAAAGAGACGGGGAAGGCAAATGGTTTAATTGCTGTATTATACGATGTAACGGAGCAGGAGCGTATAGAAGGGGAACGCCGCGAGTTTGTGGCGAACGTCTCTCATGAATTAAGAACACCATTAACAACGATGCGTAGTTACTTAGAAGCGCTGACAGATGGTGCATGGCAAGATCCAAATATTGCACCGCAATTTTTAACAGTTACACAAGAGGAAACAGAAAGAATGATAAGGCTTGTAAATGCGCTGTTGCAACTATCTAAGCTTGATAGTACAGAACATCGTTTGATGAAAGAGTGGGTCGACTTTACTGACTTCTTTAATAATGTTATTGATCGCTTTGAAATGTCTAAAGAGCAAAATGTAAGTTTCAAACGATCTTTCTCTAAAAAATCTAGATTTATTGATATGGATACGGACAAAATTACACAAGTGTTGTATAACATTATTTCTAACGCATTAAAGTATTCGCCAGAAGGTGGAACAGTAACATATCGCTTACGTGATCGAGGGGAGTTATTAGAGATTAGTGTAAGTGACCAAGGTATGGGTATTCCGAAAGAAAACGTAGATAAAATCTTCGAACGTTTTTATCGTGTGGATAAAGCCCGTTCAAGACAAATGGGTGGTACAGGTCTTGGATTAGCTATTGCAAAAGAAATGATTGAGGCACATGGTGGTTCTATTTGGGCGAAGAGTGAGGAAGGAAAAGGAACGACGATTTATTTCACACTGCCACTGGCACCAGATGAAGAGGACGATTGGGAATGAGTATGGAAAACTTTAAAACGATAGTTCTAATTAATTTAGTTGTTATTAGTCTATTTTTAACTTTTAATTTATGGACATATGTTCCCGATTCCACTTCTGTGCAAAATACAAAATTTGTTCAAGGTAATGAAGAGATAAATCCGATAAAGATTTCAGGAGTTGTTCGCCCATCCTCTGTTATTGTTCATAAAGAAAAAAATCATTACGTAAGTGAGAATACGAACAACGTGAACTCACTTTATAAAATTCTTGAAAATGGAGAATTACATGATTTTAGGGAAATAACAGGCACAGTTCCTAAAGGGGATTTTCTTTCTTATGTACACGGAGAAGAAAAGATTGAATTTGTTTTTCCTACAAATGTGCCACTTGAGACGATTAAAGACATGTTCAATATTAAAGATAAAAATTTAGAATCTAATAGAGGTTTTAATCGCATTGTAATCGATCCTTCTCGAAGCAAGGACCAAGAAATTAAAGTTAATTTTATTTCTTATGATAATCCTCGTAGAATATATCAAGCGATGTTGAGTGGTGCTTATGTAAAGGATGTTATAAACGACCAAAATCGATTTATTACATTAGCAAAACCATATTTTGAATATCAAGTAAATGATACGAAAAAACTGTTTTTACCAGATGGAATTACGGAATTAAATCAGATAGAGTATTTTGTGTCTGGGTTAGATGTGGATTCATTTAAAAATGTTTTATTTAGTGATCCGCGTTATTTAAGTCCTATTACCGAGAAATCAAAGGAAACATTTACAGATGGTATTCGATCTATGGAAATTGATAAGTTGAATTTAATGTTGAAATATAAAAATTCCGCAGTATATAGTGATAAAGTTACAGATAATGCGATGCTTTTGAAGAAAAGCTTCGACTTTGTAAGTGGGCACAGTGGTAACTTAAATTCTTATCGTCTTGATTATATTAATAAGGGGAAAACCTCATTCCGTTTATACGAGGGCGGTTTACCTGTATTTAATGCAGATGGAATGGCTGAATTAAAACAAGCATGGGGTTCAGGCGAAATCATGCAGTATGAGAGATCTCTTTTTGATTTCAATATTCCTTTACCTAGTACACCCACTTCTCTTGCATCAGGTCGTACAGTGATGACATCATTAGAGAATAATCCGGAAATTGACAAAAATTCAATTCAGGATGTTGGTATTGGTTATAAAATGTCATTGAAATCTTCCGTGAACGGAGGTCCTGTGAACGGAGGAGAGATCAGTATTTTACAGCCGATATGGTATGTAAAATGTGATGAAGAGGGTAAACAAAAAATATATGAGTGGAGTGAGGGAGGACTAAATGGATTGGGATCGAATTAAAACGATATTTATTGTGACCTTTTTTGTTTTAGACCTCTTTCTTATCTTTCAGTTCATTCAAAAGCAAGATAGTAATCAGTTGGAAATTGTGACAGAAACAAAAATTGATCAACAATTAAAAGAATCTAAAATTACTATGGGGAGTTTTCCTAAAGAGCCGAAAAAAGAGTCATTTATTATGGCGAAAAATAAAAACTTTAAAGAAGAAGATGTGCAATCTTTAAAAAATCAAACAGCGCATCTGCAAAATGAATATACGATAGAAGGTAAGTTGAAAGAGCCATTTTTAAATGCAAAATCATTATCTAAGGATAAATATAATGATTTCTTAAAAAACAGTGTCCTTGATGGGCAGAAATACGAATTTGGAGCAATGAAAGACTCTAAAATTTATTTCTTCCAAAAGTATAAGGATAAGCCGATTTTCCACAATAATCATGCAATGATTGTTGTGGATTTAAATGAAAAAAACGAGCTTGTTTCGTATACACAAACAATGTTAACGGATTTGAAGGAAATGGGCGAAAGTGAAAAAACGAAAGAACAAGAAATTATCACTGCTCAAACAGCTTTGGAAAATATATATTTAAAAAATAAAATTGCAGAAAATACGCACGTGAAAGAGGCGCAGATTGGATATGCGGCTCTAGCTGAATCATCTTCTAATATACAAGTGCTAGCTCCAACTTGGAACTTAAAGACAGAGCAGAAAAAGGACTTTTTTGTGAATGCAATTGAAGGACAAGTTATGGAATTAGGGGAAACTCAAGTGCCGGAAGAACATAATGGAGTGAGAAAGAATGAGTATGCATTTTAGTGTGCTTGCAAGTGGAAGTACAGGGAATATGCTATATGTAGGAACGGATGAAAAAAAATTACTCGTCGATGCAGGTTTAAGTGGTAAAGCAACAGAGGCTTTATTTAAACAAGCAGAACTGAATATAAATGATGTATCAGGTATTCTTGTCACACATGAGCATAGTGACCATATTAAAGGATTAGGTGTATTGGCGCGTAAATATGATTTACCAGTTTATGCGAACGAGAAAACATGGAATGCAATGGAACATTTAATAGGAAATATTCCAACTGAGCAAAAGTTCATTTTCTCAGTTGGGGATGTGAAAACATTCGGTGATATTGAGGTCGAGTCATTTGGAGTTTCCCATGATGCGGCAGAGCCGATGTTTTATGCTTTTCATAACAATAATAGAAAATTAGCCCTTATTACAGATACAGGATACGTGAGTGACCGTATGAAAGGTGTTATTAAGGGAGCTAATGCTTTCGTATTTGAAAGTAATCATGATGTGGAAATGCTTCGTATGGGACGTTATCCGTGGAGCATTAAAAGACGTATTTTAAGCGACGTTGGTCACGTTTGTAATGAGGATGCTGCGTTAGCGATGGCAGATGTAATTACAGATGAGACAAAACATATTTATTTAGCACATTTAAGCTTAGATAACAATATGAAAGAACTAGCGCGTATGTCAGTATCGCAAGTGTTAGAGGAAAAAGGATTTGGAGTGGGAGAATCCTTTGAAATTCATGATACAGATCCAAAAATGCCTACGAAAATTCAATACGTATAATTCTTCATTTTAGTAAACAATAAAGGTGAATATAGTTGTTTTCAGGAAGATAGGTGAACAAATATGTCCTTTATTGATGAAGAAAAGTATCGTATAAAACGTGCAGGTAAAAAGAAGCATAAAGGTATTGTCATTTCTAGCATAGCAGGAACAATTGTAGGGGCTTCATTATTTGCATTTGGGGCGCCTTTATTTTCGAATCATGCTGGCGCGCTTCCGCAAGCTGAAGCAAGTGGAAGTAACATGGCTGAAGCTCAAGGGATTAAACAGGTTAGCTTTGTAGACGCTGTTGATCGCGCTTCTGAAGCTGTTGTTGGTATTATTAATATTCAACGAGACAATTTTTCAGAGGCAGATTCAGAAGCCGGTACAGGATCTGGTGTCATTTATAAAAAGACAGATGGACAAGCTTACATTGTAACAAATAACCATGTCGTTGCTGGAGCAAATCGTATTGAAGTAAGTCTAAGTGACGGTAAGAAGGTCCCAGGGAAAGTATTAGGAACCGATGTAGTCACAGATTTAGCTGTACTAGAAATAGATGCGAAGCATGTGAAAAAAATAATTGAGATTGGCGATTCTAATAAAGTTCGTCGAGGAGAACCGGTCATTGCGATTGGAAATCCACTCGGACTGCAATTTTCGGGGACCGTTACACAAGGCATTATTTCAGCTAACGAGCGTATTGTTCCTGTAGACTTAGACCAAGATGGTCATTACGATTGGCAAGTAGAAGTATTACAAACAGATGCAGCGATTAATCCAGGTAATAGTGGTGGTGCACTTGTAAATGCGGCAGGACAATTAGTTGGTATTAACTCAATGAAAATTGCTGCAAAAGAAGTGGAAGGAATCGGATTAGCTATTCCGGTTACTAGAGCCGTTCCGATTATGAATGAACTTGAGAAGTACGGGAAAGTAAGAAGACCTTATGTTGGAATTGAACTTAGATCATTAAATGAGATTCCGAATTATTATTGGTCCAAAACATTACATTTACCAGGCAATGTAGCAGAGGGAGTTTGCATTTTAGATGTGAAAAGTCCTTCACCAGGCGCGGATGCTGGTTTGCGAGAACATGATGTTATTGTAGCGGTAGATGGAAAACCAGTAAACGATATTATTGGGTTCCGTACGGCCTTATATGATAAAAAAATTAATGATAAAATGACTCTTACGTTTTATCGTGGTACAAAAAGAGCAACAACAACGGTGAAATTAGGCATTCAAAAATATTAAAAACAGGAGGGCCTACCTCCTGTTTTCTATTGTAGAAAAGTGAGGTGAAGAATATGAATTTACCTTGTTGTTTAGAACATGTTGAATTAGCGTTAGATATTATTGTTGATGAATGTGAAGTTGCACCGGTTATTAACAATGTGGATAACTCAGAAAAAGATAAAAAAACATGTGAATTTTGTCAAAATGAGGCGACATATGTTGTATCGAACACAGATTCTCACACAATATGTGGGTAACATTTGTGGATATGTGGATAAGTTATGTGGATAACATGTTTGTAAGGTGGGGAATAAATGTGAATATCTCGATTATTTCAATCGGAAAATTAAAGGAAAAGTATTTAAAACAAGGTATAGCAGAATATTTAAAACGATTATCTGCGTACGCAAAAGTAGAAGTAATTGAATTGCCAGATGAAAAAGCACCAGAAAATTTAAGTGAAGCCGAAATGTTAATTGTAAAAGAAAAAGAAGGTATACGTATACTGGATAAAATTTCTGATGATACGCACGTGATCGCATTAGCGATAGAAGGAAAACAAAAGTCATCAGAAGAATTTGCAGTAAGCCTAGATCGTCTTGCTACATATGGAAAGAGTAAAGTTGCCTTTGTAATTGGTGGATCACTTGGACTAAGTTCAGAAGTAATGAAGCGTTCCAATGAATCTCTTTCTTTTTCGAAAATGACATTACCACACCAATTAATGCGATTAGTATTGCTTGAGCAAGTGTATAGAGCGTTTCGTATTAATCGTGGTGAACCATATCATAAGTAAATTTCCATTTGTATATAAAAAGAGTAAAAAAGACCATTGGATAAAAATCACCGATGGTCTTTTAAACATTAATAGGTGGTATGCAGATTTCCTAAAATAAGTATGTTTCTATTTCTAAAAAAGTATGCTGTAATATGAAGAGGAAAAAATTATAAGTAGTCAGAGAAGTGAGGAATTAAAGGTGAAGAAGTTTAAGAAGTTTTACTTAGAGATTACAAGTGTATGTAATCTTGCGTGCAGCTTTTGTCCGCCGACGGAAAGGCAGAAGCAATTCATTTCTGTGGAGGATTTTGCTAAAAGATTAGACCAAATTAAACCTCACACAGACTACATTTATTTGCACGTGAAGGGTGAGCCGTTGCTCCATCCAAAAATAGATCAACTGCTAGATTTAAGCCATGAAAAAGGATTTAAAGTTAATATTACAACGAACGGAACGTTAATTAATAAGAGAAGGCATAGACTGTTAAATAAGCCTGCTCTAAGACAAATGAACTTTTCCCTGCACAGTTTTGATGGACATCCAGGTTCGCAAGATAAAGAGGGCTATGTAAGAAGTATACTTGCCTTCATTAGGGAAGCAACAAGTCAATCAGATTTAATTGTTTCGCTAAGGTTATGGAATTTAACTCAGGATAATAAGACAAATGCTGAAATCCAGAAAAATAGAGAGCTATTATCCATAATTGAAAATGAGTTTGATCTGCCTTATCAAATTGAAGAGAAGCTTACACCAGGAAAAGGTATAAAAATTGCGGAACGTGTCTTTATTAATCAAGATTATGAATTTCAATGGCCGGCATTGCATGAAGAAGAGGATGATGGAAAAGGATTCTGTCATGGTCTTCGAAATCAAGCGGGTATTTTAGCAAATGGAACGGTTATTCCTTGCTGTTTAGACGGTGAAGGGATTATTAATCTTGGGAATATTAATAATGATTCATTTTCTAACATTATAGAAGGTGAAAGAGCAACAAACATTGTCGATGGATTTTCGAAAAGAGTTGCAGTCGAAGAGTTATGTAGGAAATGTGGATACCGTAAAAGATTTGGAAAGTAAATATGAAATAAGCCCTCATAAAGAAGCGAGGGCTTATTTTTTTATTCTTGATAAGAACGCTCTAATTCATCAATTAAGGAGCCAACGTAAGAAACAGCTTTACGGATTGCATCTGGTTTTGACATATCTACTCCGGCATGTTTCATTAATTCAAGTGGTTTCATTGTACCACCAGCGCGAAGTACATCTAACCAGCGATCAACGGCGGGCTGCCCTTCTTCTTTAATCATTTGGGCTACTGCGGTAGATGCAGTTAGACCTGCAGAATACGTGTAAGAATATAAGCCCATGTAATAATGAGGTTGGCGCATCCAAGTTAAGCCGGCACCTTCATCGATTTCTACAGAATCCCCCCAGAATGTAGAAAGGACATTTGTTTTTATTTCGGTTAAACTTTTAGCTGTAAGTGCTTGTCCTTCTTCTGCTAGAGTATATACTCTTCGTTGGTATTCGCCCTCAAGTAAGTGAGTAACAAAGTTATGATAATATGTGCCAAGTAGTTGTAGAATGACCCATCTGCGCATTCTCTTATCGTTAGTTGTTGCAAGTAAATGTTGGGCTAGTAATAATTCATTCATTGTTGATGGTGCTTCAACAAAGTACATAGATGGACGTACATTCATAATGCGCTGGTTTTTATTTGCTAAATAAAAATGCCCAGCATGACCAAATTCATGTGCTAATGTGAAGCATCCGCGCATCGTATTTTGCCATGTAATTAAAATATATGGATGAGAACCATATGGACTTGAACAAAATGCTCCTGTTGATTTGCCTACATTATCTGCAAGATCTACCCATCTTTCTTTGAAGCCTTTTTCGATAATGGAACTATATTCATCTCCTAATACTTTTAAAGAATCTTGAATGAGTTTGCCTGCTTCTTCGTAAGTAATTGCTGGATTAAATTCAGGATCTAAAGGTGCATGTAAGTCGCAGAAAAGCATTTGATCGAGTCCTAATACTTTCTTTTTTAAATCTGCAAAACGGCGCATATGAGGCGCTAATTCTTTATAAATAATATCAAGTTGATTGTTATACATTTCAAGTGGAACTTTTTGCGGCTCTAAAAGCATATGAGTAACGGATTCATATTTGCGTAAACGAGAAAGTGTCACTTGTTTTTTTACTTCAGTAGCATATGTTGTGGCAACTGTATTTTTATATCGCTTCAAAGTGGAAACAAACGATTCATATGCTTTTCTACGTATGTATGCGCTTGGAGAGAATTCATAATTGCTTTCAAATAATGCAAATGACAAAGGGAATTCGTTTCCTTGTTCGTCTTGTATAGGATTGAAATCCATATCGGCCAATTTAGTCATGCCGTAAATTTTGTATGGAGAACTATGAACTTCGCCAAGTGCAGCAAGTGCTTCTTCTGTTTCAGGTGAAAGAGTGTGCTGCCTTTTGCTCAGCACTTCTAGTAATGATTTACGAAAAGGGTTGAGTTTTATCTCCTCAATTAAATATTTTTCAATCGTGCCTTCTTCAAATGAGAGAATTTCATTATGAATAAAGGATAGTGCTGTATGTACTTTCGTTCCTAGAGCAGAAACTTTGGAAGAGTTCGCTTGAATAACTGGATCTGTCCGATCAGCAGATTCTTTTAGGTTTGCATATGAGCTCAGTTTTGTTAATTTCATTAAAAGCTCTTCCTCTATAAGTAAGCAATTTAGTAAAGTAGTGGAGCTAGTATGCAAGCGTCCTTTAAATGCACCAAGTTTCTGTATATCATTTTCTAATACGTTTAATGCAGCGTGCCACTCGGCATCAGATTTATACAAATCAGAAAGATCCCATGTTAGTTCAGTAGGAACTTCTGCGCGAATAAGGCGATTTTCAATTACATTTTTCATTTATTATAGCCCCCTTATTTTAAGTATTTAAAAATATGATACTAGAAAATTCAGTAAAATAAAAATATTTAACGGTTTTATACATAAAAAAGAAGGACAGGCATACACATGCTTGTCCTTCGAGCTCAATATAAGAATTAATATACTTTATCACCGTTGAAAATAGAGTTTTTCACGACAACATAATCTACAGTACGAATAGCATCTAATTTTGTTCCACCAGCGTAAGAGATAGAAGATTGAAGATCTTGTTCCATTTCGATTAAAGTGTCTTCTAAAGAACCTTTATGCTCCACGAACATTTTCTTACCTTCAACGTTTTTCTTCTCACCTTTTTGGAATTCAGAAGCTGAACCGAAGTATTCTTTATAAAGCTTTCCATCTTTTTCGATTGTTTCCCCTGGAGACTCTTCATGACCAGCGAATAGAGAACCGACCATAACCATAGTTGCCCCAAATCGAATAGATTTAGCTACATCACCGTGTGTACGAATACCACCGTCAGCAATAATCGGCTTACTTGCAGCTTTTGCACACCAGCGAAGTGCAGCTAACTGCCAACCACCAGTTCCAAAGCCTGTTTTAATTTTAGTAATACAAACTTTACCGGGTCCAATACCAACTTTTGTTGCGTCAGCGCCAGCGTGTTCTAATTCTCTTACCGCTTCTGGAGTTCCAACGTTTCCAGCGATAACAAAGCTTTCTGGTAAATGTTTTTTAATATGTTGAATCATGTTGATCACAGCATTAGAGTGACCGTGTGCGATATCGATTGTAATGTATTCAGGTGAAAGTTGCTCAGTGGCTAATTGTTGTACGAATTCGTATTCGTCTTCTTTAACACCAACGCTGATTGAAGCAATTAATCCACGTGATTGCATATCTCTAATGAATGAGATTCGTTTCTCTGGTTGGAAACGATGCATGATATAGAAGTAATTATTTTCAGCTAAATAAGTTGCGATTCTTTCATCTATAATCGTTTGCATATTTGCAGGTACGACAGGTAATTTAAATTTATGTTTTCCTAAAGTGACAGTTGTATCACATTCAGATCGACTGTTTACAATGCATTTTGCAGGAATTAATTGAATATCTTCATAGTCAAATACGTTTTCCATCATTTACACCCCTAAAATACGAATATTTTATTTGTTTCGTTTGAAAATGTTCGTCCAAAGGATAATTTACATTATTTTCACTAATAAGTCAAAGGTTTTAATGTTTATATAAAAAAATTAAGTTGATTTAAGTCTACTGTAGGTTTATATCGTCAAAATTTGTTTTAACATAACATGATTTAATGTAAAATTATGTGTGGTATAGGAAAAATCAAATATGTAAATTTAGGAGAGCTGTTAATGAAACGATTAGTGTATATGGACTGGTTGCGTGTGTTAGCGACAATCGCAGTAGTTACAATTCATGTCTCCGCTGGTTATGTTTCCACATTGGATGCAAATAACGTTTCGCGTTGGTTGTCTGGGAATCTTTTTGAGTCACTTTCACGCGCTAGCGTTCCAATCTTTGTGATGATTAGTGGAGCTTTATTATTAAAGGGTACGAAAGATATTTCTATTGGAGAATTTATACAGAAACGTGCAAGTAAGGTAATTATACCTTTTGTAGCTTGGAGTGTTTTATTTTATTTATACGGAGCTTATGCAGGATATTTCCCGCGTTCTATAAAACAGGGGATAAAATATTTTCTAACAGATAGTATTGGTGGACATTTATGGTTCATGTACATGATTGTAGGGATATACTTAATTACACCTTTACTGAAAATTTTTGTGAAGAATGCTCAAAAGAAAGAGATAGAGTATTTTTTAATTTTATGGTTATATGCATCTGTTGTCGTTAATTTGGCAAAATATTATTATCCTATCAACTTTAATATTGAATTATTTTACGTTACAAATTATGTAGGCTATTTCCTTCTTGGTTATTATTTATCCAATTATGATATTGTGAAAAAGTGGAGGAATTTGGCTTACATTGGAGGAATTGTAGGATTTATTATTACATTCTTTGTTACATATTATTATACAGTTCAGGCAAACGGACAATTGGATCAGTTTTGGTATGGATACTTTTCTCCAGGTGTTGTACTTATGGCGATTAGTTTATTTGTATTTTTCAAATATTCTTTCGGAAATTCAGAAAGAAAATTACCATTTGTATTACGCGGTATAAATCAAGCGAGCCTTGGTATTTATATCCTTCACTATTTCTTATTAAATAACTATCTGTACAGAGTATTTCCAAAGGTGAATGAACATGCACATGCAATATTGGCAATACCTATTAATGTAACAATCACAATTGTTCTTAGTATGGTAATTACTTTAGTATTGCAAAGAATACCAGTTGTAAAAAAATTAGTTCCATAAAAGATGAATACAATTTAGAGGGGCAGACTTATAATTAAGGCTGTCCTTTATTATTTAAGAATTATACGTAGATAAATTGAAACTTAAATGAATTGAAAACATTGATTTAATATAGTATCTTGGTATAACTTGACGTTAGATATGGAGAGTATAGTTATTTAAATATAAAATTCAAATGAGGTTAGTATATGAGTAAAAAGGAATTTAGTAATTATGCATTAAGTAAAGAAATAATACGAGCACTTACTGGTTTAGGATATGAACATCCAACAGAAGTGCAAGGAGAGGTTATTCCAGTTGCATTGAAAAAGAAGGATCTTGTTGTAAAATCGCAAACTGGAAGTGGAAAAACAGCTTCATTCGGTATTCCACTTTGTGAAATGGTGGAATGGGAAGAGAATAAGCCACAAGCATTAGTTTTGACGCCGACGAGAGAACTTGCTGTTCAAGTGAAAGAAGATATTACGAATATAGGCCGCTTCAAAAGAATTAAGGCTGCGGCCGTTTATGGTAAGTCTCCATTTGCACGTCAAAAATTAGAGTTAAAACAAAAGACACATATCGTAGTAGGGACTCCTGGCCGTGTGTTAGATCATATTGAAAAAGGTACCCTTTCTTTAGAATGTCTGAAGTATTTAGTCATTGATGAAGCAGATGAAATGCTAAATATGGGCTTTATTGATCAAGTAGAGGCAATTATTGATGAATTACCTACAAAGCGAATGACAATGCTATTTTCGGCAACACTTCCAGAAGATGTTGAAAAGTTATCCCGTACGTATATGGATTCGCCAACGCATATTGAAATTAAGGCTGCCGGGATTACCACAGACAAAATTGAACATACACTTTTTGAGACGAGAGAAGAGGAGAAGCTTTCACTTCTTAAAGATGTAACAACAATTGAGAATCCAGATAGTTGTATTATTTTTTGCCGTACACAAGAAAATGTAGATCACGTATTTAGACAGTTAAACCGTGTTAACTATCCTTGTGACAAAATACATGGTGGTATGGTGCAAGAAGATCGTTTTGAAGTTATGGACGATTTTAGAAAAGGAAAGTTCCGTTATTTAGTAGCGACAGACGTAGCTGCTAGAGGAATTGATATTGATAATATTACACATGTTATTAACTATGATATTCCGTTAGAAAAAGAAAGTTATGTACATCGTACGGGAAGAACGGGACGAGCTGGCAATAAAGGAAAAGCTATTACATTCATAACTCCGTATGAAAATAGATTTTTAGAAGAAATTGAGGCGTACATCGGCTTTGAAATTCCAAAGGCATATGCACCTTCAAAAGAAGAGGTTATGAAAGGGAAGGCAGTATTTGAGGAAAAAATACATGCTAAACCAATTATAAAGAAAGATAAAAGTGCAGACTTAAACAAAGGGATTATGAAGCTGTACTTTAATGGTGGGAAGAAAAAGAAAATTAGAGCGGTAGATTTTGTCGGCACAATTGCTAAAATTAAAGGTGTTACAGCAGAAGATATAGGAATTATTACGATACAGGACAATGTTTCTTACGTTGAAATATTAAATGGAAAAGGACCAATTGTTTTAAAGACCATGAAAAATACAACGATTAAAGGGAAACAATTAAAAGTCCATGAAGCAATTAAGTAAATAAAAAAACTATCCACTGTAACAGGTGGATAGTTTTTTTATTTACGATTCTTTTAAATCGTCCACTAACTTCTCTGCCAATCGTCTGTACATATTACTCATCGTCACGAAGGATGTTAGTAATAAAAACTTTTCTAGCTTTTGATCTTCTAAGGAGGAAATCTCATTTACTTCCCTAATACGGTTATTTACGTCCTGGTTAAAGGTTTCCACATTGGTTTCAGTAAGAGCAAGATAATCTTTATAGAGAGTATTTAATTCGAATGTATCATCGTTTAGTAAAGGTACATTTATATTTTCTAAGGAGCTTTTTATGTCATTAATGGAAAGGGCTCCTTTTAATTGGTAAATCAAGCTAATTAAAATCATATGCTCTTTTGAATACTTTTTATTTTTAATAGGGATGAATAGTTTCCCTTTTGCGTAATTGTTAATCATTGTTTTTGTTAATACTTTTTCATCATCAGTTCTTGTTGTATCCGCATAAGTATTCTCAAATAGTTGAACAACTTGGTCTACATATAAGTCGACATTTGGGATATCCTCAAGTTTAATATTTTTTTCTAAATGTAATGATTCAAGTAATTTATTTATATTTTCCACGTAAAACCCCTCACTTTTATCACTTAGTGGAACTGAATGTTTAGTATATCTTTAAATATGGTATTACGAAACAAGTGAATTGTAAATGTTGACTAGTATAAATAATGCGTATATAATTACATGTAGTTATTAAAACTACATGTAATTATATGAGGGGTGTTTATATGAATGCTTATGTAAGAGAACCGGTTAATGCATTTACTCACTTAGGAGGAGCTGTATTAGCATTTATTGCATTATTAGCTATGCTTGTGAAAGTTTCTGTTAAGATGCCATCTTTTGCTGCAATTACAGCTGTTATTTTATTCGGTATTGGGATGATGGTCCTTTATATGGCATCAGCTGTGTATCATAGTGTTGTAGCCAGTGAACGTGTTATTTATTTCTTTAGGAAGTTAGATCATTCTATGATTTTTATATTAATTGCAGGTACATATGCACCCTTTTGCTTAATTACATTAAGTTCAGCAAATGGTTTACTACTATTTTGTTTGGTTTATGCAACTGCGATTTGTGGTATTGTTTTTAAAATGTTTTGGTTTAATTGCCCAAGATGGTTATCGACAGGAATTTATCTTCTGATGGGTTGGTTAATTGTTCTATTCTTTGTACCGCTAGCTGAGAATTTAAGTACAGGAGGTATCCTTTTCTTAATACTTGGAGGTATTTTTTATACAATTGGTGGGTTTATTTACGGTGCTAAGCCAAAATGGTTGGAGTTTAAATATATGGGACACCATGAAATTTTTCATGTTTTCGTATTATTAGGAAGCCTGGCACACTTTTTAAGTGTATATTGTTACGTAATTTAACAAATCAGAACGTTTGGATAGCTTTTACTAAAATTTTTGGGTAATAAAAAATGATATAGAAAAATATAGATGTTGAAGAGCTACATAACTTAAAGGTTATGTAGCTTTTTATATAAAAGAAAATTTAAAATATTTAGAATTTATATCTTGGAATATGATAGGATAGATGTGTATTGAGATTATAAAATTTTATAATTGATGATAAGTGGGGGACTATATATATGGCGATACTTATAACGGGTGGAGCAGGATATATTGGTAGTCATACGTGTATAGAATTATTAAATAATAATTATAAAATTATAGTCGTAGATAATCTTTCAAATAGTTCAATAGAGTCTTTAAACCGAGTAAAAGAAATAACAGGGAAACAATTTAAATTTTATAATGAAAGTGTTTTAAATCGTGAAAAAATGAATGAGATTTTTTTGGGAAATAACATTGAAGCAGTTATTCATTTTGCTGGCTTCAAAGCAGTTGGGGAATCTACTACAATTCCGCTTACATATTATTATAATAATATTATAAGTACGATTATATTATGTGATGTAATGCAAAAACATAATGTGAAAAAATTTATTTTTAGTTCGTCTGCAACTGTATATGGAATTCCAAAAACATCACCAATTACGGAAGAATTTCCATTAAGCGTGACAAATCCATATGGGCAAACAAAGTTAATGATAGAGCAAATTATGCGTGATGTTGCAAAAGCTGATGGTGAATGGAGTATCGCGTTACTTCGTTATTTCAACCCATTTGGGGCGCATCAAAGTGGTCGTATTGGAGAAGATCCAAATGGGATTCCTAATAATTTAATGCCATATGTAACACAAGTAGCAGTAGGGAAGTTAAAGGAATTAAATATATTTGGAAATGACTATCCAACAAAAGACGGGACAGGTGTTCGTGATTATATTCACGTTGTTGACCTTGCAAAAGGGCATGTAAAGGCACTTGAGAAAGTGCTTGAAACTACAGGAATAGATGCATATAACCTTGGTACAGGGAAAGGGTATAGTGTATTGGAGATGGTTAATGCTTTTGAGAAGGTTTCGGGCAAAAAAATACCGTATAAAATTATCGGGCGTCGTCCTGGGGACGTAGCGATATGTTTTGCTGATGTATCTAAAGCGAAGCGAGAATTAGGATGGGAAGCGGAATATGGATTAGAAGAAATGTGTTTAGATTCTTGGAGATGGCAGGTAAATAATAAAAATGGCTATCAAATGATTTAAGGAGGATACTTTATTTTTATTGTATTTATGTATAATAAGGGAACCAAAGGTCAGTAATAGTTTTCGTTGAGGAAAAGAAAATGAAAGAGAGTATTACTGACCATAGCACTTCAATAGGAATTTAATCTATTGAATGCTTTTATAAATTGGTGATTTGGAAAGAGAACTTAATGAATTCGAACAAGTTGTTTATGATATACGGTATTACCTTCTTGGCTTGCGTATGGCGGTATGCTTCGTCCAAAACAATTTGCGATAATATTGGAGTGGCTAGGATAAGAAATACGAATTTCATACAAGTCAACAGCGTCACCTAAATCAGCATAAAAAACTGCTAAGTTGTTCCTTTGTGAAATATATGGAAATACTACTTCCGCATTTTCACCAATTAGTACAGGTAATTTTACAGGATTAGAATAGTTAGACCAATCCCAAACCTCTATACTTACATAGTGTGCGTAAAATGCATCTAAATTTACAATGTTTACTACTGCTGAAACAGTTGCAGGCTCTCTTGTTAATACACCTGTGGAGTGAAAAACAGGTTGATTTGGATAATGAAGAGGCATAAATATCAAACCTTCCTTAAAATGATATGATTGTACTATATTTTATGCTAGGCATTAGTAGAATGAGATAGGGAAAATGTATCATTCTATTCATTTTTTATAGAAATTAAAAACGTATGATTGAAAAGTATTCCAACACTTGTATCCTTGTTAGAGTCCGTTTATAATCAAGGAATCCTATTGCATATTTTGATAGGGTTATTTATTATTGAAAGCGTTTTAAGTTTGCTCTTTTTTAAGGTAGGAAGTCTGACTTATTCAGATGAAAAATTATGTATGTAGTTTTAAATGGGAAGAAAAATAATATAGGTATCACTTTAAAGTGTGGGGAGGTTAAAAGTGTGAAAAGATAAGATTTTCACACGAATATATATGGGTTATGTAGGATTATTACTTTCAGGTGCAGCTTTATTTTTAAATAGTCTTGTTATATTAGGAAAAGCAGAGATGAAAAGCGCAGGTGTTTTTAATTTATTTGTGGGGGCATTACAAATTATCATTCCGTTCTATTTGATTATGATTTCTGATCAAAGTAATTGGACGGTATATTCATATTCAGCTACCTTTTTATTTGGATTAACCTATTTATATGTAGGTGTTACTTTTATAAAGGGAATGGATAGTAGTGGTCTAGGATGGTTCTGTATTTGGGTAGCGATTATTGCTTTATTCTATATGGTCGTTTCATTTGTTCAATTCAACGATGTTGTTAATGCGTTAACATGGTTTATGTGGGCATTACTTTGGTATTTATTCTTTGTATTAAATACACAAAAAAAGAATATCAATCAATATCTTGGAAGAATTGCTTTCGTACAATCATGGGTAACATTGACACTGCCTTCACTCTTTTATTTTATGGGAGTTTGGGGAGAGGGATTTGTATATGAACTATGGGTTTATGTATCAGTAATTTCTATTTTATATTTCTGTTATTGTATTTTTAAATATCGAGTACGTTAATGCGTCATATGTAGAAAAAACATGGAATCGTTAAACTGATTCCATGTTTTTTTATTTTAGCATTTATAATAAGGGAGGTAGTATTTTACAATTTATGAAAACGGGGATGATGAAGGTGAAAAAAGTATTGGTACTAGGGGGAACAAGATTTTTTGGTAAACATTTAGTAGAAGTACTGTTGCAAGTTGGACATGATGTAACGATTGCGACGAGGGGAGTTACTAAAGATTCCTTTGGAAGTGCAGTAAAAAGAATCATCGTAGATAGAGAAGACGAAAAAGAACTAGCAAAGCGTTTAGAAGGTAAAAGTTATGATATTGTATACGATAATTTATGCTATAGCTCAAATGCAGCGAAGAGAGCATGTGAAGTGTTAAAAGGAAAAACTAAGAAGTATATTATGACATCTTCAATGGCTGTCTATGAGCCTGCGCTAGGTCTGTTAGAAGAGGACTTTAATCCATATGAGTATGCAATCACGTATGGAGATAGGAATGATTTTAATTATAGTGAAGGTAAGAGATTAGCTGAGGCAGTTGTATTTCAACATGCAGCATTCCCAGTTGTTGCAGTGCGTTTTCCAGTTGTTATTGGAGAAAATGATTATACGAAAAGATTACAATTTTACGTTGAACATGTTGTGAAACAAGAGCCTATCGTTGTGGATCATGTAGATGGAGATTTGGCATTTATACATGAGAAAGAAGCAGGAGAGTTTTTAGCTTGGTGTGGGATGGAAAACATAGAAGGGCCGATTAATGCTTGTAGCAACGGGGTAGTTTCTACCAGAGAAGTTATTCGTTTCATAGAAGAAAATACGGGGATAAAAGCTCTCATTCAAGAAGTAGGAGATAATAAAGCGCCTTATAATGAAGTAATTAATTGTACGTTACATAATGAAAAGGCTCGTGAATTGGGATTTCCATTCCGAGAGTTGAAACTAGAAATGAAAAATATTTTACGCCATTACATAAATACAATGAAGTAATCATAAATCCCCCGGTGGCAATCCGGGGGATTCTGGAGGATTTCGACAATACTGATTTTACATTACCAAATTTACCTTATACGCACGACTAATGTTTTTGTGATTGAATTGCTTGTAAATATTTCTCGTTTACCCGGTCCCAGTTCACTGTATGCCACCAGTTGGTAACAAACTCTGGGCGCCGATTTTGATACTTTAAATAATAGGCATGTTCCCATACATCAATGACGAGTAACGGGATCTTCCCTTCTTGCAAAGGTGTATCTTGATTCGGTGTGCTCATAACAGAAAGTTCTTCACCGTCAAGAACAAGCCATCCATATCCACTTCCAAAACGACTAATGGCCGCTTTGGACAGTTGGTCTTTTAAGTTGTCAAAGGTATTGAAATAATAATCAATTCCTTTTGCAACGTCTCCATTAGGATCGCCGCCACCTCGAGGGCTCATCACTTCCCAAAAAAGACTATGACAATAATGACCACCACCGTTATTTCTAACTGCTGTAATAATTTCCATTGGTAAATCATCCAAATTACATAGTAACTCTTCTAAAGATTTATTATGTAATTCAGTATAGTTTTCTAAAGCAGCATTTAAATTGTTTACATATGTCGCATGGTGCTTTCCGTGATGAATAGAAAGTGTATTGCTATCAATATATGGCTCTAATTCATCATAGTCATATGAAAGTTTTGGCAATTGAAATGAAGACATAATATTACCTCCTTTCTAGTTCGAAAGTTGCCCTAGGTAAAAATATTTTACCTGAGTCAAAAATACACTTATTTTTCATAGAAGTCAAGAGAGATTTCTATAATTTTCTGAAAATATTACAATAAAAGTAACACTTTCACTTTCGTTTGTGACTATTATCCTTTTTGCTTATACTGTAAATTAGTAGCGTTTGTTGAAATAGAAGGAGATTGTTTATGAGTAAAACGAAACAATTAATAGAGGAAGCGAGTAATTTTATTACTACTTGCTATAAAGAGCTTAATAAAGAGCAATTCATAGAAGAGCGTATAAAAGAAATTCACATGGAAATAGAGAGAACGGGAACGTATGAGCATACATTTGAAGAACTTGTTCATGGTTCGCGAATGGCATGGCGTAATAGTAATAGATGTATTGGAAGGTTATTCTGGAGTAAGATGCACATATTAGATGCACGTGAAGTGAATGATGAAGAAGGTGTATATAATGCGTTAATTCATCACATTAAATATGCAACGAACGACGGGAAAGTTAAACCGACAATTACAATTTTTAAGCAATATGAAAGTGAAGAAAATAATATACGAATTTATAATCATCAATTAATTCGATATGCAGGATATAAAACAGAAATGGGAGTAATCGGTGATTCTCATTCCGCTACATTTACGGATTTTTGTCAGGAACTTGGCTGGCAAGGAGAAGGTACGAATTTTGATGTATTACCGCTTGTATTTTCTGTTGATGGAAAAGAGCCTATATATAAAGAAATTCCAAAAGAAGAAGTAAAAGAAGTACCAATTGAGCATCCAGATTACCCAATCTCATCTTTAGAAGTGAAATGGTATGGAGTGCCGATGATTTCAGATATGCGTTTAGAGATTGGTGGTATTTCTTATACGGCAGCTCCGTTTAATGGATGGTATATGGGGACGGAAATTGGAGCTCGGAACTTAGCTGATCAGGATCGTTATAATTTACTTCCAGCAGTTGCAGAAATGATGAATTTAGATACATCAAGAAATAGCACGTTATGGAAAGACAAGGCATTAATTGAGTTGAACATTGCTGTATTATATTCATTTAAAAAACAAGGAATTAGTATTGTTGACCACCATACTGCTGCACAACAATTTCAGCAATTTGAGAAGCAAGAAGCTGCCTGTGGTCGCGTTGTAACAGGAAATTGGGTATGGTTAATACCGCCATTATCGCCAGCTGCCACTCATATTTATCATAAACCGTATCCGAATGATATTTTGAAGCCAAATTTCTTTCATAAATAATATTTAGTATAGGGGGGATTTCCTGTAAAATATAAAATTTTTTTAATTACTGTTATGTAGCAAATGGAAGCCTTTACTCTCGGTTATTTTTGGCAGGAGCTTTTTGAACCAGGGAGTTCCTTATGTTATAATCAAATTTCTGTTTCGAAGACCTTATAGACATATAAGGTCTTTTGTTTTGCTTTTTTATGTAAGAGGAATAGAATATTTCTTTTAAATAAGGGGTTTAGCATATTTTTAGGGACAACATAAGTATGTGGAAAATTGATGAATTATTATATTTATATAATAATTGTGTTTTGGATTTAAACAAGAAAACATAATAAAGTTGTTTTTTTAGATTGCTGAGGAAGGAGGATGTGTAAATGAGGATGAAGAATCAAAAAACAGATTGGCCTGTATTTCTTATTAGTGGTGGTTCGCTTTTATTATTTGTAATCGCAGTTTTCTTAAATAAAGGTTATGTAGAGGGAGCTATTAATCGCAGTTTTGCATTTTCAATTAAGTACTTCGGGGCTTTTTGGCAGATTTTATTGTTAGGTACATTTATTGTTGCGATGTGTATGGCATTCTCGAAATATGGGAAGGTCAAACTAGGTAATTTAGAAAAACCTGAGATTAGTACGGCAAAGTGGCTTGCTATTATTATGTCTACACTACTTGCCGGAGGTGGCGTTTTTTGGGCAGCGGCAGAGCCAATGTACCATTTGATGACGGTGCCACCAATACATGAAGGTATATCTGCTGGAACGAAAGAAGCAGTCATGCCTGCTTTAGCACAAAGTTATATGCATTGGGGATTTTTAGCTTGGACGATTTTAGGTACAATTAGTGCGGTAGTTATGATGTATGGACATTATCATAAAGGTATGCCGTTAAAACCTCGTACGCTTTTATATCCTATTTTTGGAGAGAAATTGCGAAAGAGTTTGCTTGGAACGATGATTGATGCATTTGCAATTATTGCAGTAGCTGCAGGAACAATTGGTCCGATCGGATTTTTAGGCTTACAAGCAAGTTATGGCTTACAAGCATTATTCGGAATTTCCGACGTGTTTACTACTCAATTAGCAATTATTATTTGTGTGGTAGCTGTTTCTACTATATCTGCGGTAACGGGTATTGATAAAGGGATTCAAATAATAAGTGATTTAAATGTTAAACTAGCGATTTTATTGATGGTGTTTGTGTTATTCTTTGGACCAGGTGGATTTATTATTGATTCATTTGTTTCTTCGTTTGGGTTTTATATAAATGAGTTTATACCAATGAGCACATACCGCGGGGATACAGGTTGGTTAGGATCTTGGACAATCTTTTTCTGGGGATGGTTTATTGGATATGGACCAATGATGGCAATTTTAGTAAGTCGAATTTCAAGAGGAAGAACGATTCGCGAAATCATCGTTGCAATTGGAATTATTGCACCTATTATTACAACGTTCTGGTTCACTATATTGGGGGGATCGGGTGTATTTTATGAATTAATGAAGCCTGGATCTATCTCGAACGCTTTAAGTGAATCTGGTATGCCAGCAGCTATGATTGCAATTACAGAGCAACTGCCACTATCTAATATTATTGGACCGGCATTTCTTTTATTAACAATTTTATTTGTAGTAACAACAGGAGATTCAATGGCTTATTCCATTTCAATGGCAGTGACTGGAGATGGAGATCCTAGAATTAGCTTGCGAATTTTTTGGTCACTTATTATGGGAGCAGTTGCAGCAATTCTTTTATATATGGGAGAAGGAAGCATTAATGCATTACAATCTTTCATTGTAGTGACAGCTGTTCCGGTATCAATTTTGTTATTCCCGATGCTGTGGCTGGCACCTAAAGTTGCAGGAGAATTAGCATTGAAGCAAGGCATTGTACAAGAAAAAGATAAAACTGCTTTCTTATTCCAGAAAGCTAGTAAATCAAAATGAATGATAAATAAACACTGAAAAGAGGAAGCATTTTAAATGAGATGCTTCCTCTTTTTCGTTTAGTCTAATACTTTTCCCTTTGTTTCTGGCACACATAATAACATTGTAATTAATCCGATTGGATAGATGATGAAAATTAAGGATAATGCTCCAAGTAAATTTCCGCCTGTAGCGAGTAAACCGATAATAACAGGGCCAAATCCAGCTAAACCACGTCCTGTACCGAAAATAAAGTTTTCCGCTGTAGAGCGAGCTTCGGCGGGATAGTTTTCAGCTAAAATGGCTCCGAATCCGCCCATCATTCCATTTGCAAAGAATCCGAGCAATGCACTTCCCCATAATAATAATGTTGAATCTGTGAATAGGAAGAAGTAAATAAGACAGTATATAGTACCACCGATATAATAGATTGCAAAAGTTTTACGACGACCAATTTTATCAGCCAGAATACCAAAGGTTGCAATTCCAATGAGCATGCCAATCGTAGAGATGAACATCCAACCGCTCGCCTTTGCTAATGTATAGTTATATTTATTTGCTAAAATAGTTGGCATCCATGTGAAAATCCCATAATATCCGAAGTTCTGGATAAACGACATAATAATAAGACCAATTGTTGTTATTGTTACTTTTTTATTTGCAAATAACTTTTTAAGTGGGAATTTTTTTATTTGTTTTAGATGTTCTGCTTCAGTAGTTGTTAAAATACCATCAGCTTCTTTTTGTAACAATTCCTTTTTGTAGCGTTGTTTTTGCTCCCATATTTTCGGTTCACTTAAACTTTTACGTACATAAACAGCTAGTAAAGCTGGAATTAGTCCGAATAAGAAAACAGCTCTCCATCCAAAATGCGGGACAATAAATGCTGGAAGAAGTGAAGCTACTAAAACACCAAATTGCCATCCAAGTGCAACGACCGATGTTGCCTTAGCACGCATTTCTTTTGACCATGTTTCAGTTACGATGGCCATTCCAATTCCGAATTCACCACCAACTCCCATTCCAACTAAAAAGCGAAGAATTAATAATTGCCAGTAATCTGTTGCGAAATAAATGAGTGCTGTTGCTAGTGAAAATAGTAAGATGGTGAAGGCCATTGTACGGATACGACCAAATAAATCAGCGATAAACCCAAATAAATAAGAACCAATTAGCATACCAATTGTCGTAGCTAATGTTAAGTTTCCACCTTCAACAGGGCTTAAATGAAACTCTTTTAAAATATAAACGAGTACGAAAGATAAGAGCAGCATATCTAAACCTTCTGCGGCGTATCCTAGTGCAGAACCAAACAGTGTTTTATATCTTTTCTCTTTCGTCTCCTCTGTTGTTTGTACATCAGTGGTAATGTTCATTATTATTCCTCCTTATTTTCTTCTACAGTCGCTATGGAAGAATAACAAAAGGCCTTCTCACCTGATATGATGAGAAGGCCAAAAAAGCATACGTATCTCTAAAAAAGAACATACGTATATTGTATTCCGACTTCCTTCTCAACCTCACGGGGTTGGGTTAAAGGACTGTATGATATTACTTTATTTTTAGCACTCTTCTATTACATTGTCAAATAAAGAGGAGATTTCCATGTGTAAAATATTTCAAAAAACATTTCATTCTTCTTGACGCCTACTTCGTTATTTTCCCATAATAAAACTAACTAAATAAAAAGGAATGAATCAAAGATGTTAAATTTAGTACTCATGATGATTGAACGCGTCGGACTTATCGTTATTTTAGGATTTTTACTCTCTCATATTAAAACGTTTAGGCGCCTTCTCCATAGGCAGGACGGATATGTAGATAAGCTTAAGCTTATTTGTATTTTTTCTGTGTTTACAATTGTAAGCAATTACACTGGTATTGAAATAGCAGGAAATACGATTATGAATGAAAATTGGCTACAAGGTGTTTCTTCATCAAGTACCATTGCGAATACACGTATTATGGGTGTGGGTATTAGTGGTTTACTTGGTGGACCAATCGTAGGAGTTGGGGTAGGAGTTATCGCTGGTATTCATCGTTATATGCTCGGTGGTACGACAGCGCTAAGTTGTGCAATTTCTTCTATTTTAGCAGGGATTATAACAGGGTATATCGGATACATTTTCAAAAAATATAACCGTACAATTACACCTAAGTTTTCAGCAATTTTAAGTGTTGTTATCGTTTCTTTAGAAATGATTATGATCCTATTAATTGTAGAGGATGGAATTAGTATTGTGAAAACAATTGCGATACCAATGATCCTTGTAAATAGTTTTGGAAGTTTTATTTTACTTTCTATGATACAAGCTATTTTGCGTCAGGAAGAGAACGCAAAGGCGCTTCAGACCCATAAGGTATTACGTATTGCTGATAAAACGTTACCGTATTTTCGCCAAGGCTTAACAGAAGAATCGTGTAAGCATGTGGCACAAATTATTCACCGCTTTACAGGAACAGATGCGGTATCCTTAACAGATACAGAGAAAATATTAGCTCATGTTGGATTAGCATCAGATCACCATATTCCTTCACATAGTTTAATAACTGGTTTATCGAAAGAAGTGTTAAACACAGGGAAAATAATGAAAGCAAAATCACGTGAGGTTATTAATTGTCAACATGAAGGTTGTCCTTTGCAAGCGGCGATCGTTATTCCACTCACTTCACATGGAAATACGATAGGGACATTAAAACTGTATTTTAAAAATCCTAACCAGTTAAGTCGTGTGGAAGAGGAATTAGCAGAAGGGCTGGCAAAAATATTCTCTACACAACTTGAATTAGGTGAAGCTGAATTGCAAAGCAAATTATTGCAAGATGCGGAGATAAAAGCATTACAAGCACAAATTAACCCGCACTTTTTATTTAATGCGATTAATACAGTATCAGCTTTATGCCGAACCGATGTAGAAAAAGCAAGGAAGTTATTATTACAGCTTAGTGTGTATTTCCGCTGTAATTTGCAAGGGGCACGTCAGTTATTGATTCCACTAGAACAAGAATTAAACCATGTACAGGCATACTTATCACTAGAACAAGCAAGGTTCCCAAATAAGTATGGAGTAAAGCTGTATATTGAGGAAGAGCTAAAGACAACTCTAGTACCACCATTTGTTCTTCAATTATTGGTTGAAAATGCATTGCGGCACGCTTTTCCAAAGAAACAACCAGTATGCGAAGTAGAAGTGCATGTGTTTGAAAGAGAAGGTATGGTTCACTTTGAAGTGAGGGATAATGGGCAGGGAATTGAGATAGAACGTTTAGAACAATTAGGGAAAATGGTAGTTTCATCAAAGAAAGGGACTGGAACAGCTTTATATAATATTAATGAACGTCTAGTCGGTTTATTTGGGAAAGACACGATGCTTCATATTGAAAGTGAATTAAATAAGGGGACGGAGGTTACCTTTATAATTCCAAAAAAAGTAGGGGAGGAAGAACGGGTTGTTAAAAGTATTAGTAGTTGATGATGAGATGTTAGCACGTGATGAGCTAAAATATTTATTAGAAAGAACGAAAGAAGTTGAGATAATTGGTGAGGCTGATTGTGTGGAAGACGCATTAGAGGAACTAATGAACCATAAACCAGATATTGTATTTCTGGATATTCAATTATCCGATGATAATGGATTTGAAATCGCAAATATATTAAAAAAGATGAAAAATCCTCCTGCGATTGTATTTGCAACGGCCTATGATCAATACGCATTACAAGCATTTGAAGTAGATGCGTTAGATTATATTTTAAAACCATTCGATGAAGAACGCATTGTACAGACATTGAAGAAATATAAAAAGCAAAAACAAGCGAAAATAGAAACGAAGCAAGAAATAAAGGGGACAGATGTAACAGCAGAGATGCATAAATTAGCATTGCCAATTGAGGAATCAATCGTACTTGTAAATATTGAAGATATTATATATGTAGGACTCGTAGATGGGAAAGTAACAGTAAAAACAATGAGGGAAACATATGTAACACACGATACACTTGTAATTTTGGAAAAGAAGTTACCACAAACAAGTTTTATGCGTGTTCATCGTAGTTTTATTGCAAATATTAATCATATTACAGAAGTGCAGCCGTGGTTCAATTCTACTTATAATTTAATTATGAAAGAAGGATCAAAAGTACCTGTTAGCCGTACATATGCAAAAGAACTTAAAAAGCTGCTTCGTATTTAAGAAGCAGCTTTTGTATTTCATCCTCTTATTTTTGTAACTGATTCTGTATATGTGACGCTCTGTTTTGTAAACGCTTACCAAAACGTGTACATCTTATACAATAAAGGTACCAAATCGAAAGAGGTGGCCAAAATGAGTACGAAAAAAGTATATAGTTTTTTATCACAAGCATTCATATTCTCAGCTATTATGTTAATTTCTAATATTATTGCAACACATTTACCAATTCCGATGCCTTCATCGGTAATCGGGTTAGTCATTTTATTTAGTCTATTATGCTTAAAAGTTATTAAATTAGAGCAGGTTGAATCACTCGGAACAGCTTTAACAGGTATTATCGGATTCCTTTTCGTCCCATCAGGTATTTCAGTTATTAATTCTCTTGGTGTAATGGGACAATATTTTGTACAAATACTAACTGTAATTGTTGTCGCAACAATTATTTTACTCGCTGTAACAGGGTTATTTGCACAATTTATTTTAGGAAAAGATGACAAAGAAACAAAAGATACAAAAGAATTGAAAGTAGTCAATAAAGGACGCAAGCACGGAAAAGTTGCGTAACCATTTTAGTATATATTGTTAGGGGGTAATGAACATGGCAAGTACAATGACTCCATATTTCGGAATCGTCGTTTCATTAATCGCATACGGAATCGGCACATTATTATTTAAGCACTCAAAAGGATTCTTCTTATTTACACCGTTATTCGTGGCAATGGTATTAGGGATTGTCTTTCTAAAGGTAGGTAATTTTACTTTTGAAGAATATAATACTGGCGGAAAAATGATTAGTTTCTTCTTAGAGCCAGCAACAATCGCATTTGCCATTCCATTATATAAACAAGTTGATAAGTTAAAAAAATATTGGTGGCAAATTTTATCGGCTATCGTGGTTGGATCTATTTGTTCAGTAATTGTCGTATTCATTGTAGCAAAGGCAATTGGTTTAGATACAGCAGTAATGAATTCAATGTTACCACAGGCAGCAACAACAGCAATTGCATTACCAATCTCTGAAAGTATTGGTGGTATTCCAGCCATAACATCGTTTGCAGTTATTTTTAACGCAGTTATCGTATACGCATTAGGAGCATTATTTTTAAAAACATTTAGAGTGAAACATCCAATTGCGAAAGGTCTAGCACTTGGAACAGCAGGTCATGCATTAGGTGTTGCGGTAGGAATTGAAATGGGTGAAGTAGAGGCAGCTATGGCAAGTATTGCTGTAACAGTAGTTGGGGTTGTAACAGTTGTCGTCATACCGATGTTCATGCCATTCATTGGATAGTAAAACTTACTTAAAAAATGAGAAAAGCAAGCTATTTGTAGGACACATTCCTACTGATGGCTTGCTTTTTATGTTACAGTAGTGGTAAGACCTATTGTTAGCAAAATGCAAGTTTCCTTAAATCTTCATTAATACTGTGTAGAATACGTTTTGAATTAGGTCATTGTATTGTAAAATAAGAAGTAAGCTACTGTATGGTTTTAGGAATTATATGATAGCTCATCTTCATATGAATGAATAAATTATAGGTAGAAAATAGAGAGAAATCTACTTATTAACGTTTTACTTTATAGGACAGGAGAGAGTACTCGTCGATTATGCAAATAAAAAACCTGTTTCAAAGCAAAGGATTTCAGAGGTTACTCGTATTAGTAATACTTGCTCTCGTGTTATATGGGTTGCAAAGTATGTTGAATTTAATATTAATTACGTTTATTCTTACGTATTTAATGGATCGATTCCAAAAGTTTATTTCTCGCAAATTAGATAATTTTATGCCCATTAATCGAAAACTCATTATAGCATTTCTATACGTAATGTTAATTGGTGGAATTGCTATTACACTATTTAAATATTTACCAGTATTAACGATACAAATTTCACAATTGATTTATCAATTTAACGTATTTTTAAGAAATCCACCGGATAGTGAATTGATTAAGTATGCGGTTAATGCTGTCAATCATATGGAACTTTCGAAATACGTAGGACAAGGCGTAGACATTTTGTATAAATCTATTACGAATGTTGGGAAGTTCGGTCTTCAAGTTTTACTTTCTTTAATTTTAAGTTTATTTTTCTTGTTGGAAAAGGCCCGTATCGTTGCTTTTACTGCAAAGTTTAAAGAAAGCAGGCTTGCAATTTTCTATCATGAAATTGAGTACTTCGGAAAGAAATTTGCACGTTCATTTGGAAAAGTAATTGAAGCACAATTTTTAATTGCGGTTGTTAACTGTGTTTTATCTGTTATTGCATTATGGATATTAGGATTTCCACAATTATTAGGTTTAGCGTTAATGATCTTCTTACTTGGTTTAATTCCAGTAGCTGGGGTTATTATTTCGTTATTCCCGCTTTGTATGATTGCTTACAATATCGGCGGTATTATGTACGTTGTTTATATTTTAATTATCGTAACAGTTATTCATGCACTTGAAAGTTACGTATTGAATCCGAAGTTTATGTCCCAAAAAACAAATTTACCGATTTTCTATACGTTTATGGTATTAATTTTCTCAGAGCACTTTTTAGGTGTGTGGGGACTTATTATCGGTATTCCGATCTTCATTTTCTTATTAGATGTTTTAGATGTAACGAGTGATGAAATGGAGAGGGATATTGAAAAAAATAGAGTGAAGTAAAGAAAAAGCATCGATATTCGATGCTTTTTCTTTTATAACATTATGTTTCTTATGCCATACTGTAAGAAGAATATAGAATAGGGGTGAAATAATGGCTGTAAATGAAAAGATAGAATTGGCTACATTTGCTGGCGGGTGCTTCTGGTGCATGGTTTCGCCATTTGAAGAGATGGAAGGTATTATAAAGGTTGTTTCTGGCTATACAGGTGGTCATAAAGAAGATCCAACCTATAAAGAAGTTTGTTCAGAAACGACGGGACATTATGAAGCGGTACAAATTACATTTGATGCAAATAAAATGCCGTATGAAGAGTTGCTTCAAATATATTGGAGACAAATTGATCCAACTGACGTCGGCGGACAATTCCATGACCGTGGACAGTCTTATGAAACAGTGATTTTTTATCATAATGAAGAACAACAGAAAAAGGCAGAGGCTTCAAAAGAAGAACTTGCGAAGAGTGAGCGCTTTTCAAAGCCAATTGCGACAAAAATATTGCCAGCTGCTACATTTTATCCAGCTGAAGAATATCATCAAGGATATCATAAGAAAAATACATTCCGCTATGAGTTATATCGTAAAGGATCGGGACGAGATGCTTTTATTAAGCAACATTGGCCAAAGGATAATGCTCATTTAAAAGAAAAACTCAATGAGATGCAGTTTTATGTAACACAGGAAAACGGTACAGAACCACCATTTCGAAATGAGTATTGGAACCATCAAGAAGAAGGTCTTTATGTAGATATCGTTTCAGGCGAGCCATTGTTTACTTCTATAGATAAATTTGATAGTGGATGTGGCTGGCCGAGCTTTACGAAACCGGTGATGTCAGCTAGTGTGAAAGAAAAAATGGATGTTAGTCATAATATGACGCGCACGGAAGTGAGAAGTAAGGAAGGAGATTCACATCTTGGGCATGTATTTCCAGACGGCCCAGGACCAAATGGCCTTCGTTATTGTATAAATTCAGCAGCTCTTCGATTTATCCCAAAACGGGAGTTAGAGAAAGAAGGATATGGGGATTGCCTAATCTTGTTTGGAGATAAAAAATAACCTCGCTAATTGCGAGGTTATTTTTTTATTATTTTACTTTTTTCTTTTTAAACTTGCTTAATACTTCATAAACGATTGGAACGATAAGAAGTGTTAATAACGTTGAACTTGTTAATCCACCAATTACTGTTACACCAAGTCCTTTAGAAATTAAGCCGCTGCCTTCGAATCCTAATGCAAGCGGGATAAGAGCCCCGATTGTTGCAATTGCAGTCATTAAAATTGGACGAAGGCGTGTAGCACCAGCTTCTAGTAATGCTTCACGTGTGGATAAACCTTCATTTTCTTTATGAATAACACGGTCAATAAGCACGATTGCGTTTGTTACAACGATACCAATTAACATAAGCGCACCAATCATTGCAGATACACTTAACGTTTCACCAGAGATTAGTAAGGCAACGAGTGCACCAATGATTGTGAATGGTAGCGAGAATAAGATCGCAAATGGTGCAAGGGCACCACCAAATGTAACGACAAGAACGAAGTATACAATGGCAATCGCAGCTAACATCGCTAAGCCAAGTTGTTTGAATGATTCTTGAATATCCTTTGTAACGCCTCCCATAGAAACGTCTACACCAGAAGGAAGATCCATTTTATCTACTTCTTTTTGAACTGCAGCAGATGCTTTTGAAACGTCATCCGATGTTAATTTCGCACTAACTTCTGCATAAACGCGACCATCACGATGTTTTACTGTGTTAGAAGTTTCACCTTCTTTTACAGTCATCACATCTTTAACAGCAATTTCATTGCCAAGTGGTGTTGTAATTTTTCGATTTGTTAAATCATCGATTGTATCATAATTTTGTTTTTCAGCTTCTACATATACATTTACATCTTTACCGTCTTTTTTAATTGTTGTTAAAACAGGGCGATCATGTTGATTAGAAAGACCCATTCCAATTTGAGCGGCCGTTAGACCCATTTTACTTAGCTTTTCTTGATCTGCTACTAAAGTGTACTCTGCATATGTTTTTGCAATACTAGAGTCTATGTCTTTTAAATCTTTGTTTTTCTTCATGATATTTTGAAGATCTTTTACGACAGGCTTAATGTCTTCCGAGCTATCTCCGTAAACGTATAGTTTAATTTCATTACTACCGCCACTTGCTCCGAAATCTTGGTTTTTCCATTCGCCTTTTCCAGACATCTTTTGTAAATCTTTCACGACTTGTTCTTTTTCTTTTTCAAAGTTTTTCGTATCGTTATCATATTGAACGAAGAACATTGCTTGATTTGATTGACCAGGACTCATTGGGTTTTCGCCACCTAATGAGAATTGAATTGTTTTGACGTCTTTATTATTTTGGAAGTGCTTCTCAGCTTTCGTTGCAATTTTTTCAACGTCTTCTAATGTTTGACCTGGCTCTGGATTGTATGTTGTAATAATCATTTTTTCTTCTTCAGAAGGTAAGAAGCTTACACCGATAATCGGCACAAGTGCGAGACTACCAACTAATAGAAGGACAGCGATACTTGATGTAATGATTTTATGATTTAAAGCCCATGCAAGTATGCGTTTATAACCGTTTGCTAATTTACTTGGTTTCTCTTCATGATGTACTTCTTTTTCTCTCATGCTCTCTTTTTTAAATAAAGAATGAGCTAGCATTGGTACGATTGTAACTGCTACTAGTAACGATGCTAATAAAGCGAAGACGATAGTTAAGGCGAATGGTAAGAACATTTCACCAATCATACCTTTTACAAGTCCAAGAGGTAAGAATACAGCAATGGTTACAATAGTAGAAGACATAATTGGGACAAACATTTCCTTCGTAGCTTCACGAATTAAATCTTTTCCGCGTAGTTTCTCTTCTGATAACGACATTCTTCGGTAAATATTTTCAATAACAACAATTGAGTCATCGACAACGCGTCCGATAGCGACTGTCATTGCTCCAAGCGTCATAATGTTAAGGGTAATATCCATTTGCTTTATAACTAAAACAGCAATTAATAAAGAAAGTGGTATAGAAACGACAGAGATTAATGTTGTTCGGATATTTCGTAGGAACAACATAATAATAACAATCGCAAAGATAGCCCCGAAAATTGCTTTGCTAAGCATTGTTTCAACCGATTTCTCAATCGGTGCACCTTGGTCGAATGTTGAGATGATTTCTAAGTCTTTATATTTTTTCTCAAGGTCTTTTACTTTATCTTTCACTGCATTTACAACATCAACCGTATTTGCATCAGCAGCCTTCACAATTTGAATTCCAATGGCTTCTTTTCCATTCGTTCGAGAAATAGATTCTGCTTTCCCAACTTCTTTAATGTCAGCAATTTCGTCTAATGTAACTGTTGGAATTCCATTCATAGCGGCTGGATTCATTTGCGGCGTTTGTGCACCGGCTCCAGCATTTTGATTACCTTGAGCGCTAGGTGCTGAAGGTACAGCTGGGATTTTTAGCTCTTTTAATGCTTTAATTGTTGTAATATTTCCATCTACAATAACTGATTTTTCCGTGTCTTTAAATGTATATAAGCCAAGTGGTAAAGATACATCCGATCCTTTAATCACATTTTTTACAGTATCTTCACTTAAACCTAATTCTTTCATCTTATCTTTCTTGAAAACAAGTTGTACTTCATCTACTTGTTGACCTGAAATTTGAACAGATGCAACACCATCAAGTCCTTTTAATCCTGGAACAACATTTTTTTCTACATTTTCTGTTAACGTAGCTAAAGATTCATTTTTACTTGCTACACTTAACGAAATAACAGGAAAGGCATTAAAGTTTACTCGTGAAACTTTCGGATCTTTTACGCCTTCAGGAAGTTTCACATTCGCGAGAGCTTCTTTAATTTCTGTTTCGGCCTTTTCCATATTTTTATCAAAATCATACTCTACTTGAATAGAAGATGCGTTTTGAAAAGATGATGAACTCACAACGTTTACACCGCTTAAATTTTGCAATTGCTCTTCCATCGGTTTTGAAACTTTGTCAGCTACTTCTTCTGGTGTAGCACCAGGATAAACCGTAGTTACTGTTACAACAGGTGTTGTAATATCAGGAATTGTTTCCAGTTTCATATTAAGCCCAGAATATATCCCTGCAATGGTAACAATAATGGTTAGTAGCCAAACTGCGAACTTATTTTTTAATGAGAAATTGATGATTTTGTTCATGTTTGCGCTCCCTTTATATCGTATTGACCAACTGGTCAGTCTAATACATAATATAACTGACTGATTGGTCAGTAGTCAATGAAAAGAGATGGTATAATAAAATCAAATTCGAGTTTATAATATGATGCGAGATTAAACGTAGGAGAGAAGATATGAAAGAAAAAGAGCGCTTAATTATAGAGATGGCTATGAAGTTATTTGCGACTAAGGGTGTAAATGCGACATCAGTGCAGGAAATTGTGACAGCTTGTGGTATATCTAAGGGAGCTTTTTATTTATACTTTAAATCGAAAGATGAGCTTTTATTAGCAACACTTCGATATTATTATGACAAGATTCAAAATAAAATGACGGATATTGAAAAAGAATCACTATTACCGCGTGAAAAATTTGAAAAACAATTGTGCTGCCAGTTTAATGATATACAAAAGCATAAGGAATTTATTATTATGCATGCGAGGGAAAATGCTATTCCATTTAATAAAGAAGTAGAAGAATTTATGATGCGGATGAAATTGGAATCTCATGCATTTTATCGAAATAGTTTGTTGTCTATTTATGGTGACAAGGTTATGCCGTATTTATTAGATTTAGTAATTATGGTAGAAGGGATCTGCCGTGGATATTTAGAATTAATTATTTTACAAGCGCCAGAAATTGATTTGTCCTATGTATCGGCTTTTATTTTAAAAAGGGTGGATCATTTAGTAGATGGACTTATAGAATCTTCGGAAGAACCTGTTTTACATGAAGAAAGACTTGGAGAGTTTCTTTGTAAATCAGAGCTTATTAAAGAACAAGTTAAGGAGCATTTTTTAAAAGAAATAATTGTTTTTAAGCGTACATTAGCTGATCAATTAGAAGATGATGAATTACTTATTACGCTAGATGTTTTAGAGGCAGAAATGAGATTGCCAAATCCAAGGGTCCCAGTCATTCAAGGGATGTTGTCTAATTTAGATGTATACCCAAATTTAAAAGAGTTCCGTTTGAGACTTATGGGGTATTACAATATAAAAAGGTAACAATGATAGTTTTCATTGTTACCTTTTTTATTATGCATTCACTTTTTCTTTTTTCTGTGCAGCCTCTTCTTGTTCAATATTGATTGTCTCTTTCACGATATAAATCGGACGGTTTTTACTTTCGTCATAAATACGAGCAATATACTGACCGACGATTCCAAGACCAAGTAACTGAATACCGCTAAAGAATGTAATAGCAACCATAATGGATGCCCAACCTGTTTGAGTACCATCACCGATGATTTTCACAGTAATTGTATACAGCAAGACAATTATAGAAATGAGAACTGATAATAAGCCTAAAGACATAACAATTCGTAACGGTTTTGTCGAAAAGGCAATGATACCATCTGATGCAAATTTAATCATTTTCTTTAATGGATATTTTGTTTCACCAGCAAAACGCTCGTCACGTTCATATTCAACATACGTTTGGCGGAAGCCAACCCAAGACATCATACCGCGAATAAAGCGATTTCGTTCTGTCATTTGATTGAACACATCAGCAACTTTGCGATCGATGATTCGGAAATCACCTGTATCTTTTGGGATATCGATATCAGACATATAGTTTAAGAATTTATAGAAATATTTAGCAGTTAAAAGTTTAAACCAAGTTTCACCTTTACGTTGTTTACGTTTTGCATAAACAACTTCATATCCTTCTTCCCATTTGGCAATAAGCTCAGGAATAACTTCTGGTGGATCTTGTAAATCTGCATCTATAATTACAATAGCGTCACCTTTTGCAGCAGCAATACCCGCTGTAACAGCTACTTGGTGTCCGAAGTTACGTGCAAAATTAACAATTTTTGTACGGTAATCATTTGCTGCAATCTCAGATAAAATGTCCATTGTACGATCTGTACTGCCATCGTTTACAAAGACAAATTCATAATTAATATTATTTTGAAGCATAACGGACTTTAAACGATTATAACATTCCTGTGCTACTTCTTCCTCGAAGTACATAGGAACTACAACCGAAATTAATTTTTCCATGTTGTATCCTCCGTAGTTTTAATAAGTTGCTTAAGTTTAATTGGTAGCCTGTTCAGTTTGGTTGAATGTCCAAATTTTATTAAGGATAAAATTTATAACCATTCCAACACCAATTGCGAAGATTTGTGCAATAAATGCATTAAAGGTAAGTTTATCTACTAATATAAACAAACATAATGTATTAAAAGCCAATACAATTAAATTTACAGTTAGAAATTTAAAGAACATTGACGTGCTTTTATTATTAGGTTTAAACACCCAATTTTTATTCCAATAATAGCTATTGGCAACACCAATTAAATAGGCAATGGTATTCGCAACAAGATAGTTCATCCCGAGCTTTACCAATATCCCAAAACTAATAATTGTAATGAGTGTATTAAAGATTCCTACTAAACCAAACTTTAAGAGTTTTTCCATAATATTATCCTCATTTTTATAGAATATATAAATAAAATAGGTGAACAGCGTTATTGTTTATATTTCACAATTACCAATTATAACATAGTTTGTATTAAGGTGTTATATGTTTTAAATGGATGTTATTTTGAAATTATAGAATAGTTTTTCTAATAATTAAGGAATTGTTATTTATAATTTGAATACTGCGTAATATAAAATCAAATATGGAAATTATGATTATATTAAGGTATAGTAGCAGGTAGTGTAATTCAAATATATTTTTTGAATGTGCGTCATTAATCAAAGAGTATAGAATGGATAGGAATAGACACTATAAAATTATATTTTGGGAAAATATAATTTTTTTTTTTATAAATAGTTTAAGGAGTGAGTTTTGGTGGAAAGGTTTTCAACAGGGTTATCAACTTTTTCTACGCGTGCTGTATATGGCATTTATAGTTTTTTCGTTGCTATATTAATTTTCGATTATTTCTCAAATACTGGAAAATATAATTATGTAATGATACTAGTCGGATTTTTATTTTTATGTACGATCGGAAACTTTATACTTAGAAAGGGATCGCTATATCTTGAAAGAGTAAACGAGAAAATATGTCTTTCGGCATTGTTAATTCTTTGTGTAATAGTTAAATCGGCATGGATTCTTACCTACAAGATTCATCCAATTGGTGATTATGCAACCTTTTTCTATACTGCAGAGGCGTTAGGACAAGATTTTGTTATTAGCAGTAGATATGTAGCGTTATTTCCACATATTTTTGGTTATGCTTCATTCTTAAGTATTTTTCTAAAAATATTCGGGTCAAGCTATATGATTCCACCTATTATTAATGTTGTTTTAACTACAATATCAATGGGATTAATATATTTTATAGCTAGAAAAATTGGTGGAGTGAGAACAGCTATAACAGCGAGTGTTTTATGGATTCTCTTGCCATCGCAAACAATTTATAATATGTTTGCAATTTCAGAACCGTTTTATTGTACAATATTGTTATTAACTTGGGCAATTATGTTAGTTATTCATGAGAAATTCCAAAATATAACTATTAAAAAGATTGTTGTGTACTCAATTCTATTAGCTGTATTACTTGCTTTAATGAATATGGTAAGGCCAATTGCAGCAGTACCAATTATAGCTTTAGCAATATGGATGTTTATTATAGATACAAAACATATCGGTAATAAAAAGATGCTTATTAACAAGATAACTTATGTAGGTGTTATCGTTATTACATACTTAATGCTCTCTTCGGCAATAAATCATTATATAACATTACGTTTAGGTGAAGATATAGCATCAGTACCAGGGTACAATATTCATGTAGGATTTAATAAGGCGGCTTCAGGATCATGGAACCAAGCCGATTCAGACCTACTATTTTATTACAGTGATAAACCAGGATGGAGCGCAGACGATGCTCAAAAACAAATGCTCGAAGAAGCTAAAAAGAGGATAAAAAACGATAATATAGATTTCGGGAAACTATTTTATGATAAATTTATTATCTTTTTAGGTAACGATAGTCAAGCTGTCTCATATGCAGGGCCAGGACTAGATCATGAAGTACGATATAATATAATAACGAATGTTTTTTATTACTTTTTACTAGCTACTTCATTGTTCGGAGCATTATTAGCTATAAAAAACAAAAATAAATCTTCACTTTTCATTATTTGTTTATATACAATTGGGCTAACAATGGCACAAATGATAGTAGAAGTGGCACCGAGATATCATTATTCAGCTACAATACCTATGATACTTCTAGCTGCTTTTGGTATTAATTATATATACAACAAAAAAGAGATGTAGATATAGTAAAAGGATAAATAAAAAAAGCAATTGTTTCAAAAGGGAGCATATGAAACCTTTTGGAAGCAATTGCTTTTTTATTTTTAAAATTTGAAGGATAAGAATTTACATGTGTTTGGAAGGACAGCTTATCGAGAAAAATAAATATCCCCTTGTATAAATGATATACCATGTAAGGGGATATTTATTAAGAATTAAGCTTTTTGCTGAGCCCATTCTTCTATATTCCAAACTTTTGTTACCCAATCTTCATAAAAGTCCGGTTCGTGGCATACAAGAAGAATTGTTCCTTTATATGCTTTCATCGCCTTTTTTAGTTCCTCTTTTGCTGTAACATCAAGGTGGTTCGTCGGCTCGTCAAATAGTAACCAGTTGCTGTCTTCTCCCATTAGCTTACATAAACGAACCTTTGCTTGTTCACCACCGCTTAATTGGTTCAGTGGACGAGAAATATGTTCATTTTTCAAACCGCATTTTGCTAGCATTGCACGTACTTGGTGTTGGTCCATGCTAGGGAATGTATTCCAAACATCATCAATTGGTGTTATATTATCAGCTTTTACTTCTTGTTCGAAGTATGATGGATTTAAGAAGTCACCAAGACTTGTTATTCCGCTTAATGGTTTGATCTTACCTAAAATTGTCTTTAATAGTGTTGACTTACCGACCCCATTACATCCAACGATTGCAATTTTTTCACCACGTTCGATTGTCATCGTTAATTTTGGTAATAACGGATGTGTATATCCAATCTCTACATTTTCTCCTTCAAAGACGAATCGGCTACTTGCGCGACTCTCTTTAAATGAGAATTCAGGTTTAATTGCTGTTTCAGGACGATCGATACGTTCCATACGATCGAGTTGTTTTTGACGACTCTTTGCACGACCTGTCGTTGAGTAGCGAGCCTTATTTTTCGCAATAAAATCTTCTTGTTTTTTAATAAATTCTTTTTGTTTTTCGTAAGCATTAATATGTTGGTTTTTATTAATTTCCGCAAGTTCTAGGAATTTTTCATATGTCGCTGTATAACGCGTCATTTTTGTAAACTCTAGATGGAAAATAATATCGACACATTTATTCATAAATTCCGTATCATGGGAAATTAATAGGAATGCATGTGGATATTCTTTTAAATAATTTGTTAACCAATGAATATGTTCAACGTCTAGATAGTTGGTAGGTTCATCTAATAGTAATACTTCTGGTTGTTCAAGTAGTAATTTTGCAAGTAACACTTTTGTACGTTGTCCACCACTTAATGCGGCAACATCACGATCTAAACCAATTGCGTCAATTCCAAGACCACGCGCTGCTTCCTCAATTTTCATATCTAATAAATAGAAACCCCCTGCTTCAAGAGCATCTTGTATTTCTGCCATTTGCTCAAGAAGCTCTTCTAATTCTTCAGGTGTAGCAGTTCCCATTTTTTCTGTAACTTCATTTAAAGCTTTTTCTTGTTCAAATAAAGGTAAAAACGCATCTGCTAATATGTCACGAATTGTGCGGCCAGGTGTTAAAATTGTATGTTGGTCTAAGTAACCATAATTTGTACCAGGTGTCCATTCAACTCGGCCTTCATCATGGATAAGTTGACCAGTAATTATATTCATAAATGTTGATTTACCAACACCGTTTGCTCCAACTAATCCAACGTGTTCTCCTGCGAGTAAGCGCATGGATACATCTTTAAATAATGTACGATCACCAAATGTATGGCCTAATTTTTCAACAGTTAATAAGCTCATAATGTCCTCCGTTCAATTCTAAATAGTGTCTTGAATCATGATACTAAATTCTTCGATATAATGCTATCATTTCAAAAATGTATATTTTTTCAAATAAGGAGTTGCATTATTTTGGAAAAAATATATAATATAATTGAACAGTGGTTAATTAAATCGTGAGGTATAAAAAATGTCGCCAAGAAGAGCAGTCAAACAAGAGTTAACAAGAGAAATGATTATGAACGTAGCAAGAAATTTATTTGTACAACAAGGATATCAGCACACTTCAATGCGTAAAATTGCGACGGAACTAGGGTATAGCCATGGTTCAATTTATTACCATTTTAAAAATAAAGCTGAACTTTTTTATGCGATGGTAGAACAAGACTTTCAATTGTTAAATGAAAAGTTAGATGAAATTAGTAAAAGAAACTTATCTCGAGAAGAGCAGTTAAAAGCAGTTTTATTTGGTTTTATAGAGTTTGGTTTGAAAAATCAAAGTCATTATGAAATTATGTTTTTAATTAAAAACGATGAGTTAAAGGAATGTTTGGCAGACGGCCCAAATGTTAGTTATGAAAAATTTGCAAAGGTTGTTTTTTCTTTATGTAATAAAAAAATAGATACAATGACGATATGGTCTGTCTTTTTATCATTACATGGGTTTGTCGCACATTATTGCGGAAGTGGGCAAACATTTGAAGAATTAAAGGGGCTTGCTCAAGTGCATGTAGAGTTTATTTCAAAATCGCTTCTAATGTAGGTGATTTTCTTTTTGTTATTAATTGAACAGTGGTTAATTAATTAGAGGGGGAACTTATGATGAGAAAAGCGTTAGTACTGGGAGCATCAGGAGCAATGGGATATGCGATTACAAAGGAGTTATGTAATAGAGGGATTGATGTAGTTGCCTTTGCAAGAAATAAGGAGAAGTTGGAGAATTTATTTCAAGGAGAGGAACATATACAAACAGTAGCAGGAGATGTATTTGTAAAAGAGGATATAATAGATGCGGCGAAAGGTGTAGATGTTATATTCCATGCTGTAAATATCCCATATTCAGATTGGGAAAAGAAGCAACATAAACTATTAAGAAACATATTGGAAGTAGCAAAAGAGAGTGATAGTAAGTTAGGGATCGTTGATAATATTTATGCATATGGAAGGCAAAATCAAAGGCTGGTTAAAGAAGATGCTGAAAAGAATCCTCATACGAAGAAGGGGAAAATACGATTACAACTTGAAGCGATGGCAAAGCAGAGTAGCGTCAAAATGTTTATTGCTCATTTTCCTGATTTTTACGGTCCAAATGCGGAAAGCATACTTGTTCATCATACTTTACATGGCGTACTTGCAAATAAAGTGTCTAGCTTTGTTGGAGATAAGAGAATTGCACGCGAGTATATTTTTACGCCCGATGGCGCAAAAGCGATGGTTGAATTAGCGTTATGTGAGGAGGCTTATGGACAACAGTGGAACATACCAGGTTGCGGTGTCATTACCGGAGAAGAGATGATGCAATATATACGCGAATTGACGGGATATACAAAACAAGTTATGACCGTAAAAAGAGGAATAATAAAGTTAATGGGTTTATTTGATAAGCAGATGAAAGAATATGTAGAAATGCTCTATTTGACAGAAAAACCGGTTGTATTAAGTGGAGAAAAATATGAAATGCTCATTGGGAAAGTACCTAAAACATCTTATCGCGAAGGATTAGAGGAAACAATCTTATCTATGCAAAAGAAATAAAAGGTGTAACCATTTCATAGAAATGGTTACACCTTTTTCATATGAGTTTATTTTAAATATCCACGAATAATCCCGCGTAAACGATTTGCATGGAATTTACGTTTATCATTAGAAATATTTTGTGTCATACGGAATGTGGCAGCAGCAACAGCACGTAAGAAATAAGGGAATCCATAATGTAAGCGAATCACTCTGCCAAAACCGCCAGCATAAGAAATGGCACGTTTTAATGATTGTTCATTTATAACTTCTTCTTTTACAGGATGGTATACGAACAGATCTTTTCTAAATAAACCAGTGTGGTCTTTTTTCATACCGCGTAGAACAAAGTCGGTTTCTTCACCAGCTCCATAAATCGTTCCAGAGCCAACACCTAAATCCTCGTCGAATGTACCTACATCTTGTACAAATTGTTTTGTAAAGAATAGTGTAAAAGAGGGACCTAAAAATCCATATTTGTTATTAAGAATAATGTCTGTATTAGGTGCAAGTATTAAAGAACCAGTTCCTTCAACATTAGTAGTGTTTGTTGATATAAACTGAACATCGTTATTAGATTTGAAAGTTTCTAATATACTTTCTAAAACATTTGTTTCATAAATACAATCGTCATCTGGAAAAGCGATGATATCGCCATCCGCTACTTTTAATCCAGTATTTCGAGCTCTAGATAACCCTTTAATAGGTGTATAAATGTAGTTAATAGAAAATTTTTCTTTATATTCATCAAAGAGATCCGAGATTGGAGTATCATTTTGATCTACTACGATGAGTTCAAAGTTTTGGTAAGTTTGTTTTTCAAGTGATTTTAGTAAGTCAAGAATATCATCACGTCTGCCACAAGTAGCCATGATTAAAGAGAATTTCAATTTTAACAGCTCCTTTAAGAATTACGTTTAAGCTTTTTTAAATCGTGCTTGTATTTTTTCTATTAGAGTAAAGAGAATTTCATCCTTTGTTAAGAAAAGGATAAGAGCATATGTTAATCCGCATGCTACCATGACTAGGAGAACTTGTAGTATTTGTCCAGATACGAACATACGAATAACGAATGCTATTGGTACAAATGTTAGTGAATAAAATAGATATTTAAGTTTTTGCATATCAAATAATGTATAATTCACTTTTAATTTCTTTTTAACATAAATATATTCAAGTACAATTAATAAACTGTTAGCAATTGTAGTTGTGAAAATTGCTGTCGCTGGTGTAAGCACATGGAAGAATATTAGTGCAATATTAGATGCTAGGTTAATAAACCCGCAAATGAATAAGAAGCGTACTAAAATACCTTCCTTCTTTTTAACATAAATAATTTGATTCGATAAAATAGATTCAATACCAACTGTAATCATATAGAAAGCGAACACAATTAATGTATTACCAGCCCCAGCAAATTCTGATCCACCATAAATGACAACAGCTCCGTGAGCAATGAGCATTAAACCAATTGCGGCGGGAAATAGGGTAATAAAATACACTTTTGAAATTTTGTTTAACAAAGATTCATACTCACTTTCAGATGCATTTCCTGATAAGTAAGAAAGCCGTGGAATTGTTACTTGTACAACGCTTAACATAAGTGTATTAATAATGGTCATAATTTGAAAAGCCATAACGTAGTAAGCGACCTCTGCTTTTCCGGCGTATTCACCTAACACAAGACGATCTAATTGTGTATATAAAATATTAGCATTTGAAAAAATGACGACTAATAGCAACGGTTTTAAATGCGGGATAATGGTTAAGTTAGAAAAATCAAACTTAACTTGGCGTTTCACATATACAAAGCTAATAGAATGATTTAAAAATGTTGATAGTGCTAATAAACCTGCGAATGTTTTATAATCATCCACTCCATGAACTAGGCAGAAAAGCAGTACAACATAAATTAGTCGAACAATAACTGTTTTTTTAGTGATGAAGTCATAATTTTCATATGCTTCATTGAACCATTCCACATAAAATAGATTGGAAATAAAATTGAAGCCAAAAATAAGAAGAACAGGAAATAAGCTTTCATTTCCATATCCAATATAACTAAAGGCTAAAAAAGCACATAAAGCTAAAAGGCTAGTTGTAACATTAATTACATAGAGACTTGTGAATAATTGAGAAACTTTCTTTTTATCATTTTTAATTAAGCTAACTTCACGTAAGCCATATTGATATACACCAAAAACCGCGAATATGAAAAAGTAATTAAAAATAGTTTCAGCAAAGTTAACAGTTCCCATTGAATTGGCTCCTAGCATGCGGTATGCGTATGGACCAACTAAGATGGGAAGTATAATGTTAAACGTATTGAGTAGTATTTTATAAAAAATATTTGAAACAATAGACTTTTGCATAGTTTCACCTTTCCATTAAAGTAATACAATTTAATTAAAATGCGTTTTATATTAAAGTTTTTAAGTAGGGATAATTACTTCAACTAAAATGAAATTGTTTTTCGTTGGTAAAGAATAATGATCGTTTTTTATTGTATTTTGATATAGTAAAAAACAAGGCGTTTTCTACACAACTTGCAAATTTTCAAATTAGTTTGCTGACCGCCCGTATAAGTGTACCTTACATAAACTTTGTAAAGCAACTATTCCTCGATTAGAAGCGAGTTATAAATAGAACTTTATACACTAGAAAAAGTTAATATTGAAATAGCCTAGCCAAGATATGTATAAAAATATTACATAGTATTTGTGAAAAGACGTAGAGATTGTATGAGAGACTTGAACTGTTTATAAAGAAATGAGCGAATACAATTTAGTTATCCGCTCAGAAGGTATTTTCGATATTGAAATTTTATACACTCCAAGGCTTATTTAAAGTTAATACCTCAGCCATTTCTTTGCTTTTTAAACGTCCTTTTTTTCGGGTCTCAGCACGTTCGGAACCAGTTTTATGCAACCAATGTTCTTCCTCAGTTTCTGGTAATACTTGAGGTACAGAAGAAGGTTTTCCATCTTGTAATGCTACGAATGTAATAAAGCAAGTAGCGGCGATACGGCGTTCTCCCTCTAATAAATTTTCTGCAATTATTTTTACGAAGACTTCCATAGATGATTTCCCAGTATAGCAAACAAATGCCTCATAACAAACAGAGTCAGCTTGATGAATAGGTGTTAAAAAATCAACAGAATCAATGGATGCTGTCACACAATGCTTGCGACTATGCCTTGCTGCTGCAATAGAAGCAATACTATCAATTTCAGCCAATAATTTGCCACCAAATAATGTTTGATGGTTGTTTAAATCATTTGGAAAAACACGTGTTGTTTTAATTGCTTTTGATTCTCTCATAAATTTCTTTTCCATATATTCAGCCCCTAGTGTACATTTTCAATCAGAGTGACATGTTCTTTATGACATAAAAGGAAGGTTAGTTCCTATTTGATTTTACCGGGTATTTAAACAAGTAAAATGTATGAGTAGAGGAGTAATAATACTTTTGAAAGTATATTCATGTAACTGAAAGAAAATTTATTTTGTCTAAAGTGTAGTGTAAAAGAGGATTCGCTTACATTGCAAGTGAAAAAGTAATGACTATATATTTGTCATAGAAATTCCCTATCAGCCGTGTACCTATTCATGATAGAATCGTTTTGTTATGAATGGAGATAGAGGTGCAATGGACATATGAATCATATACAAACAAATTTTTCGTCTTTTTTCAGTAAAATAATGATTGGTGCGATGCTCGCATTTTTTGTTTATAGTTGTTGGTCGGCGTTTGAAACAAGTAAGCAATTTTTTGGAGGAAGTACAACGAGTGTAACAATCGTATTGGCAATTTTCGTCATCCTCATATTGTTAGTGGCATCAATTTTACAATATCGTTTTACAGATAAACAATTTTTTATTTTTCTTATGAGCGTATCTATAGTTGTGAGAGTTAGTATGGTTTTATTTGTAGATGTTCCAATCATCGGTGATATGAAAGCGATGTATGAGTCTGCAAAGCAGATTGCAATTGGCAATAATATAGAGAATGTAACACAGTTACCCTTTATCATTTATGAATCGATGGTTATTCGTATATTTGGTGATACGGTATTTGTTTTACAGTTATTTAATATTTTGTTCTGTACAGGAACTGCATTTTTAATTTATCGTATTGCCGCTATGGTTTTTGGGGAAGAATGTGGTCGCATTGCGTCCGTATTTTACGCTTTATATATTCCAAATATATTTATGAGTTCCTTATTAGCGCCTGAGTCGCTCGCAATATGCTTATTTTATTTTGCTTGTTACATACTTTTATATAAAGGATTAGAACATCCTTATATGTGGGTGCTTTCAGCGACTTTATTTGCATTTAGCAATATGCTGTTCCCAATGGGGTTATTTCTTCCTATTTTTATTGCGGTATATGTGTTGTTAATTGAATTGTTTCAATCTGCAACGAAACAAAAAATACTATTAAAGATGATAGGGATGCTTATTCTATTTTATAGTGTTCATTTTGGCGTGAGTTACGGAATTAAGACGATGGGAATGTCACAATATACGATTTCGAATGAGACGTATGTTCAATCGGTTTTAATCGGTAAAAATCAAAAAAAGGAAAAAATACTGGAAAATCAAACTGTAATAGAACATATTGATCAAAAGTTAAAAGAGATTGAGAGTGAAAGATTTAAACTGCTAAAACCAGTAATGAATCAGTTTTCAGATGAGGGGATAAATTCTATCCTATTCAAATGTGAAAAGCTGATATATATAGCAATAACATTATTCATGGCTATAGCTTTATTACATTTCCTTATTAAGAAACAAAAGAATGAAGGATACATGTTGTTCTTATTGTTGATTAGCGGATATGTATTGCTAAAAATCTTTCAAGTAGATATGGCATACTATAATATTATTATGCCAGCATTGTTTATTTTACAAAGCTTTGGTGTCTATATGAGTTATGTATATTGTCAAAAAATATTTTTTAGAAAATAAAAAGAATCCAAAATGGATTCTTTTTTTATTGTTAGATGATGAAAAATCGTTATTAATATAAGCTTCGCCTTATCGGTTTAGTTCTAGTTTTAGACTATCAGCTGTTAGAGCCATTTTTGAAGAATCATCTTGAATGCCCTTCATTACTTGCGAAATAGCTTCTAATTCATTTTCAATTTTTTTATTCTGTTCTTTCGAATTAGACATATCTTTTACGATTTCATGGAAGTATTGATCTGTCGCGTACATACTATCAGTTCCTTCAGATACGAGAGAACTAATTTGTTTTACAGAAGAAGAAACATGAATAATCTGTTCATTTGTTTTTTCAACGAGTTTTGTAACGTTGGAGATCGATTCTTTCGTTTGCTCTGATAATTTTCGGATTTCTCCAGCTACAACAGAAAAACCTTTGCCAAACTCTCCAGCACGTGCAGATTCAATAGCGGCGTTTAGTGCTAGTAAATTTGTTTGCTCTGCAATTGATTTAACGATATCTATGATTTCGTTAATTTTGTTAGAAATATTGAGAAGTTCATGAGTATCTGTAATGATAGTTTCCATATTTGTTTGAATATATCCCATTCGTTTGTTTTGCTGATTTAATTGTTCTTTACCTTTATTAGCTTTTTCTTCTGATGTTGTTGCTAATGATGTACCGGTTTTGGCAATCTCTACAATAGTTTCGGATTTAGCAGTTAATTTTTGAATAGAAGAGCTTGTTTTTTCAGATACAGCTGCTAGTTCATTTGCAATATGTGTAATTGTCATAGCCGTTATTTCTTTTTCTTTTTCATGTTCTTTTTGAATTTGTTCATACTCAGATTCATAAGCTGCAAGAACAAGCTCTTGTTCAAGTGTGAATAATTTGTTTATTACATTTATAGAATATGAAAAATCATCGATTATTGTAATCTTTGTTTGTAAAATCTTTATGATGGAACGGAATAATTCTTGATAGGCAGCCGTATACCATTTTCTATGTAAGCCAATTTGAACATGTCTTTTGGCAATTCTGACACGTTGTTCAATAAAATCTTCGTGCATATCTCCACTGAATAATTCTTTAATATGTGTTTTTAAAGTTTGTTTTAGTTTTGGAATAGAGCTGTAACGTTCAATAATAGTAATTAAATTAGGTTGTTTTGTAATATTGGCATAGAATTTTTCTGTAATCCAATCTATTTCCTCATAAATAAAGGGCTGTAGTACTTTTACAATTTGTAAATCTTCCTTTGAAATATGTAGCATATCCATTTGAATCCTTAATTCGGAATTAGCAGGTACGTTAAAGGTTATTTGTTGTGCCTTACTTAATTCAATTATACTGGTGTTTGTTTTATGAGTATGTTTTTTAAAAACCCCAAGCATCGTTCTTCCCCCTGTTTGTGAAGCGTTTTCATTTTTGTTTCTAATATAATTATATATTTTTATATTCAATTACTCTATATTTGTGTATAGAATAGTATATAAATTAAGAGAATTCTATGTAGAATTCTCTTAATGACCTTTATTAATTTTAGCATGTGTTTTAAAGAAAACAGGGAAATGTACATTATATATTACAGTGACGACACGAATAATGAATGTTACTAATAAACAAACATAGAAAGCTAATACGTGCGCCCCCATTGCATATGTGATTAAGAAGCTAATTGCTCCTAATATAGAAGCGATTGCGTAAATTTCTTTTCGGAATACGTAAGGGATATCTTGGGCGCATATATCACGCAAAATACCGCCTCCAATCCCCGTAATGACTCCCATTGAAACAACTAAAAATGAGGCATCAACATGATGTGACATTGCCGCATTTGCACCAATGGCTGTAAAAACACCTAAGCCAACGGCATCAGAAAGCATAATAACGACTTGAAGTTTATTGATACGCTCAAAAAACATACAAGTAAATAGTGCTGATAATACGCTTACGAAAAAGTAAATAGGTTTTACAAATGCGACAGGAGGCAGGTTACCGATCATAATATCACGAATAATACCGCCGCCGAGCGCAGTAGCTACAGCTAAACAAAGGACACCGAATAAATCTAAATCTTTTTTTAAACCAACTAATGTACCAGAAATAGCAGCGGCGATAATGCCAAGAAACGTAAATATGTCGATTAATAACATGGCTGTAATCCCTTCCTCCTAAAGATGTTCCAGAGAAAAAATATACACTAAAGTTATGTAAATAACAATGCATTTTCGTTACATGTAGAAAAAAAGAAAAAATAAGGAAGGAAAGCGTTTGAAAATGCAAATTTACTTTTTTTATGAGGTAAGGTTGGATAGAAATGTGAGACGTTTAATTAAAAAATATATGTTATAATACATATTTGAGATGAGAAAAATAATAATAATTGTATAGAGTGAATTTAGGTATAAGTTATGGAGGTTCTAGATGTTAAGGGAAAATAGTACAAGTAATAAATTTGAAAATTTTCTATTAATCTTTATTTTGTTGCAACCCATTTTAGATTTGCTTACAGCATTCTGTATAATGGTTTTAAAAATTGATACGACTATTGGAGTTATTACACGTTTATTCGTTATGCTTCTAGGTGGAATATATATTTTAATTCAAACAAAGAAGAGAGAGAGTATAAAATATATATCGTATATAATTCTAGTTGGAATTGTTTTCACTATTGGGTTAATAAATAATAAATTTACAAAGAACCCTATGGTGTTTACAGAAGAAGTTAAGTTTATAGCAAAAGCTTTATATCCGTTTGTTATGCTTACTTGTTATGTGTTTGTTTTTAAATCTTTAAAAGAAAAAAGACATTCAAAAATGCTTGAATATATTACGTATGCATCGTTAATCATAGGAATAGTAATGGTAGTTTCGATTGCAACGGGAACAGATTACAATAGTTATACGTGGTTGAAATTGGGGTCTCGTGGTTGGTTTTATGCAGGTAACGAGCTAGGATCTATTTTAGCCATCATGTGCCCAATTGTTATTTTGTATTCAATTGAAAAAACAAAAAGTATAGGTAAAGTATATTATTGGATTCCTTCAGTTTTAGTTGTCTATTCACTATTTGCAATTGGAACGAAGGTTGGTGTAGGAGCCATCTTTGTGGCAATGGCTATTGCAGTTGTTATGTGCTTTATCCAGGCATATACACAGCGTAAAGATGGAAAGAAAAATGTCTATTTATTAAATGGTTTTATTGCAATGACTGTTTTTGTAGGCATAATGGCATATACACCTTTTTCGCCATTCATGAAAAACATGGGATTCCATTTCCAATTTATTGAACAGCAACAGAGTGCGAAAAATGAAGAGAGAAAGAAAGAGGAAGCGAAAGAGCATAAACCTCCAGTGACAGAGAAAGAAAAGGAACAAGAAAAAGAAAGAGAGAAAGAAAAAGAGAAAGAAAAAGTAGCTGAGAAAAAGGAAGAAACTCAAGCTATTATTTTTAGTGGACGTCAAATATTCGAGCAAATGTATAAAGATTTTTATAAGGAAGCCCCAATGTCTCAAAAATTATTAGGTATGGGTTATGCTGGTAACTATAAAGCAGATCCGAAATTAATTGAACGTGATTTTCATGATTGGTTCTATTCATTCGGAATTATAGGATTTATTTTACTGGTAGTTCCGTTCGTATACTTTGGTATTAAATTCATCGCATGTGTATTTACTAAGTTTAAACAAATATTTACAGTAAGGTACGCAATGGTAATTGCAGCAATCCTGTTAGGATTAGGTATCTCATTTATCGCGGGGCATATTTTAATGGCACCTGGAGTAAGTTTTTACTTAGTATTACTCATGGCATATTTAATAGTTGACTTGGAAATTGAATGATAGAAAAATAAAAGCTAGCATATGTTAGCTTTTATTTTTGTTATAGTAAATAAAAATAAAAATGGAGGATGTAAGAAATGAAAGTGTTGCATATTAATGCTGGTGCAGAAGAAGGTGGGGGGAAAACACATATTATTTCACTCTTATCTCAGTTTCCACAGAAAGAAGTGGAATTAATGGTATTTGAAGAAGGGGCGATTGCTAGAGAAGCGAGGAACCTTGGTATTCAAGTACATGTTTTTACTCAGTCATCTCGGTACGACCTATCAATTCTTTCAAAAATAAAATCATTTATTAATGAAAATCAATTTGACATTGTGCATACACATGGCGCACGAGCGAATTTCTACCTCTCCCTCTTGAAAAAAGGTATAAAAGCGAAATGGATAATGACCGTTCATAGTGATCCAACCTTAGATTTTATGAAGGGGGGATTAAAAGGATGGGTATTTACGAAATTAAATTTACGTTCTTTCAAGAAGGTAGATTTGTTTTTTGCAATTACGGAAAACTTTAAGGAAAATATAATAAAGCTTGGGGTATCAGAAGAGAAAATTTGTACAATTTATAATGGAATTGAGTATGATAATATTCCAGCAAAGGCTTATGATAAGATTGAATTTGGTATCGATGAAGGAGTATTTACAGCGATCCAAGTAGCTCGTCTTCATCCTGTTAAAGGACATAGTATTTTATTTGAAGCGTTACAAAAAATTAAAATCCAAAATATAAAGATACTTTTGCTTGGTGATGGACCTATAGAAGCAGAATTAAAAGCGATGGTGAAACAAAAAAACTTAGAGGATAAGGTGATTTTTCTAGGTTTTCGTACAGATTCAAAAGAATTATATGCATCTGCACACATTAATTTGTTAACTTCTTATAGTGAAAGTTTCCCCCTTGTTTTATTAGAAGCAGCTAATCAGCGCTTAACATCTATTGCAACAAATGTGGGGGATATGAGAAAGCTAATAGTTGATGATACATATGGATGGATTGTACCGATTGGTGATGCAGATTCGTTAGCAAAATCATTAGAAAATGCTTATGAAAAGTGGTTGAATGGGGAATTAGAAGAGATGGGAAATCGTTTATATGATTACGCATCTACTCATTTCTCGCTAAAGAATTTGTATGAAGATACTCGTAGTGCATATAAAAAACTTTTATTGAAATAGAGAGGATATTTAATTATGGCAGTACAAACAGTTGATATTCTAGGCGTTCCTTTCTCTACAATGACAATGGATGAAACAGTCCAATATTTAAAGGAACAACTAGAATCGGAGCAAAATGATACCTTTCAGGTAGTAACAGCGAATCCTGAAATTGTTATGTGTGCAAAAAAGGATGAAAAGTTCCATAAAACATTATTAAATACAGATTTAATTACACCTGATGGTATTGGGGTTGTAAAAGCAAGTGGTATGCTTGGTACACCTGTAAAAGAGCGTGTAGCAGGTTTTGATTTAATGTGTAATTTGTTTGCGAAGTTATCAGAAGAGAATAAACCAGTATCCGTTTTCTTATTAGGAGCAAAACCACATGTTGTACAAGCTGCAGCGGATCATTTAAAGAAGACATATTCAGCTGTATCTATCGTTGGTACGCAAGATGGGTATTTTAAGCAAGAAGAAGAAGAGAATATCGTTTCTCGTATTCAAGAAGCAAAACCAGATCTACTACTTGTTGCACTTGGTTTCCCAAGACAAGAGAACTTTATCCAAAACAATAAGCATCGTTTAGAAACGAAAATGGCTGTTGGAGTAGGTGGAAGTTTAGACGTATGGGCGGGAGAGGTAAAACGCGCACCAAAGTGGATTCAAGCGATTCATTTAGAGTGGTTTTACAGGTTATGTAGTAATCCAACACGCTGGCGTCGTCAGTTAGTATTAGCGGAATTTTTAAAAGAAGTAATGCGTTCAAAAAAGTAGCGAAATCTCGCTACTTTTTTTGTTGATTTTTGATAAATATTTTAAATTTTGGGAATGATGAAGGAGAATTTTTTACACGAAAGTATTTTACTTATGTAATTCACACATGTAAAATGATGTGTAAAGACACCTGTGTGAGGAGGACTTCTTGTGGGCAAGGTAAAAGAAATTTCGAAGCGAAAGCTACTTGGCATAGCGGGGCTTGGATGGCTATTTGATGCAATGGATGTTGGAATGCTTTCATTTGTAATGGTGGCACTCCAAAAAGATTGGGGATTAAGTACGCAAGAAATGGGATGGATAGGTAGTATTAATTCAATTGGTATGGCAGTAGGAGCGCTCCTTTTTGGGATACTATCGGATAAAATAGGCCGAAAATCAGTCTTTATTATTACATTATTACTATTTTCTATCGGTAGTGGTTTAACTGCTTTAACGACGACACTCGCGATGTTCCTCGTTTTAAGATTTTTAATTGGTATGGGGCTTGGCGGTGAGCTTCCGGTTGCCTCTACACTAGTATCAGAGAGTGTTGAAGCACATGAACGAGGTAAAATAGTTGTGCTATTAGAAAGTTTTTGGGCAGGTGGCTGGCTAATTGCGGCTCTTATCTCATATTTCGTTATTCCGAAATATGGTTGGGAAGTTGCGATGGTGTTGAGTGCGGTTCCGGCACTATATGCTTTATATTTAAGATGGAATTTACCAGATTCTCCGAGATTTGAAAAGGTCGAAAAAAGACCGTCTGTTATCGAAAATATAAAGTCAGTTTGGTCTGGAGAATATCGTAAAGCTACAATTATGTTATGGATTTTATGGTTTTGTGTTGTCTTTTCCTATTATGGAATGTTCCTTTGGTTACCTAGTGTAATGGTATTAAAAGGATTTAGTTTAATAAAAAGTTTCCAGTACGTACTTATTATGACATTAGCTCAACTTCCAGGGTATTTCACAGCCGCTTGGTTTATTGAACGTCTTGGGCGAAAGTTTGTATTAGTTACGTATTTAATCGGTACAGCGTGCAGTGCCTACTTGTTTGGAGTTGCAGATTCATTAACAGTTTTAATCGTGGCAGGCATGTTACTATCCTTCTTTAATTTAGGTGCCTGGGGGGCATTATACGCTTATACACCTGAACAGTATCCGACAGCTATTCGTGGTACAGGTGCAGGAATGGCGGCCGCATTTGGTCGTATTGGTGGTATTATTGGCCCGTTATTAGTAGGCTATTTAGTTGCTGCACAAGCTTCACTTTCGCTAATATTTACGATCTTCTGTGGATCAATTTTAATTGGAGCACTTGCTGTAGTTATACTTGGGCAAGAAACGAAGCAACGAGAATTAGCGTAAAAGGAAAGGGGGGACCGAGGTGGTTTCCTTTTTTCTGTTTTTTTAGATAAATAATGGTATAGTAAGAAAAAGGGATTGTTTCTTATTAAAGAGAATGTATACAACAGGACATACGGACAAAGGAATTAGGTGGTTGGATAAATGAAAATTTTACTTATCATGGAAGAGGCAGAAGAGCGAAGGAAATTAGTTGAGAACTTTACTGAGAATATTCGAAATATAGAATGTTTTGAAGCGAATACAGGAACAGAATCTTTGTTAATAATGAAAAAACATACACCAGATTTTGTTTTTTTAAGTTCGCAATTAATAGATGGTACTGGTTTTGAATATGCGAGTTTATTACGAGAAGTAAATTGCTATACGAAATTTATTTTTATGGGTGAGGATATAGAAGAATCCATTACAGCATTTCGTTTTCAAGCATTTTATTATTTATTACGACCATTTCGTGAAGAAGATTTACAATTTCTTTTATATAGAATGGGTAAAGAGCAAGGAGAGAGAGCAAAGAGTTATTTGCGAAAACTACCGATAGAAGGTCAAGAGGGAATTAGATATGTTTTCCCAGAAGATATTGTATATGTGAGTAAAAATAAGGAGAATAAGACGGTTTCAATTTATACAACAAATAATCAGTATATTTCAACATATACACTTCAGGAATTGGAAAATAAACTAAATGTATATGATTTTTTACGTGTGCATAAAAGTTATTTAATTAATATGTCATATGTACAAGAACTGAAACCATATTATAACGGCACGTATAATTTATATTTAGACAGGTATGATGAGCAACCGATTCCAGTCAGCCGTAATTATGTAAAGCGCCTTCGAAATAAAATTGAATTATAGTAGGTAATGAGAGTATTTTAACATGATAAACTAAAAATCCTTCATGATAAGGAGGATTCAACTTAAATATTCAGAAAATTTAGTACAATCTCCACTAAGAAGTAGTATTGGGGGGATTGTATGTGAAGACGTTGAAGTCGATTTTACTTTGGGGGGTTATTACGGCAGTAGGAGCAGGTGCTTTTGGTGTAATAGCTTTATCACAAGGTGAAACTATTAATGCTGTGTGGCTCTTAGTAGCTGCAGTATGTGTGTATGCAGTTGCTTATCGATTTTATAGTAGATTTATAGCGAGAAAGGTTTTTGATTTAGATAATAATCGGCAAACGCCAGCCCATACATTGAATGATGGAAAAGATTATGTTCCGACAAATAAGTGGGTATTATTCGGGCATCACTTTGCAGCAATTGCTGGGGCAGGGCCTTTAGTAGGACCTATTTTGGCAGCACAGATGGGATATTTACCAGGGACAATTTGGATTATTGTCGGGGTAGTGGTCGCTGGAGCTGTACAAGATTTTGTAATTTTATTTGCTTCGATGAGACGTAATGGTAAATCGTTAGGTGAAATGATTAAAGATGAGATAGGCCCTGTGACTGGGCTCATTGCCATGATAGGTATTTTAGGCATTATGATTATTTTATTAGCAGTATTAGCATTAGTTGTAGTAAAGGCACTTATCGGAAGCCCTTGGGGAATGTTTACGATAGCGGCAACGATTCCTATCGCTATTTTAATGGGAGTATACATGCGCTACATTAGACCTGGCCGGGTTGGTGAAGGATCGGTAATTGGTATTATTCTACTTATTCTATCTCTTATTGGAGGTCAGTATGTAGCTGAAAACCCAACGCTTGCAAGTATGTTTACGTTTAGTGGTGAAACAATTGCTATTATGCTCATCGTATATGGATTTATTGCATCGGCATTACCAGTTTGGATGCTTTTGGCACCGCGTGATTATTTAAGTACATTTTTAAAAGTAGGGACAATTGTTGGATTGGCAATCGGTATTTTAATTGTAGCACCAGATTTACAAATGCCAGCAGTTTCAAAATTTATCGATGGAACAGGCCCTGTTTTCTCAGGTAACTTATTCCCGTTCTTATTTATTACGATTGCCTGTGGGGCGGTGTCTGGATTCCATGCGCTTGTTTCATCTGGTACGACGCCAAAAATGATTGAGCAAGAGGGGCATGCACAGCCAATCGGTTATGGAGCAATGTTGATGGAGTCGTTTGTAGCAGCAATGGCTATGATTGCGGCTTGTGTATTAACACCAGGAACTTATTTTGCAATTAACAGTCCGGCAGCACTTATCGGTACGGATGTATCTCAGGCGGCCCAAGTTATTTCTTCATGGGGATTTGCTATTACACCAAATGAATTAAAAGATCTTGCTGTAAACGTTGGAGAACAAACGATTTTATCACGTACAGGTGGCGCACCAACGTTAGCGATAGGTATGGCATATATTTTCTCACAAGTAATAGGTGGGACCGCAATGATGGCATTTTGGTATCATTTTGCCATTCTTTTTGAAGCACTATTTATTTTAACAACGATTGATGCAGGAACGCGTGTCGGTCGCTTTATGATTCAAGATATTTTAGGACATGTATATAAGCCGTTTGCGAAAACAGATTCTACATTAGCGAATGTAATAGCTACAACGTTATGTGTATTAGGCTGGGGATATTTCTTATACCAAGGAGTAATAGATCCACTTGGTGGAATTAATACATTATGGCCATTGTTCGGTATTGCAAACCAAATGTTAGCGGGTATTGCATTATTACTTGGGACGACAATTTTATTCAAAATGGGGAAAAAGGCGTATGTTTGGGTGACACTTATCCCGACTGTCGGATTGTTAATTGTAACAATGACAGCTGGTTATCAAAAGCTATTTCATGAAAATCCAAAAATAGGATTTCTATCTCATGCAAAGGTGTTTCAGGGAGCATTAGATGAGGGGAAAGTGTTAGCTCCAGCTAAAAATGTCGCTCAAATGAAACAAATTATTTTCAATGATTATATCGATGCCGCACTTTGTGGGATTTTTATGATAGTTGTAATCGCCGTATTAATTTCTGCAATTCGAATTTGGATTCAAGTATTAAGAAATAAGCCGATGCCGTTAAAAGAGGCACCATATATTCCTAGGGATGAAAGTGAGTCGAGGAATTATGCTTAAAAAACTACGGCAAGTATGGGGTAAAAGGAAACAGTTTATTAGTTTACTTGTAGGGGTACCAAGTTATGAAGCATATGTGGAGCATATGAAAAAGCATCATCCAGAAGAAGAGATTGTATGTCAGAAGCAATTTTTCGCTGAGGCGCAAGAAGCTAGATTTAATGCGAAAGGCGGCAAGATATCACGTTGTTGTTAATAAAAAAGGGACGAATCTTCGTCCTTTTTTATTTTTTGCTGTTTCACGTGGAACAGCAAAAATAAATAAAAACCTTTGGGAATTATAGGGAGTTCGTATACAATAAAGTAAGGAAAGGGATAGACGAAAAAGTAGGGAGATTATTTTATGTTAAGGGATTTATTTGTAAACACAACAATCATTCTTTCCTTTATCTTTATTGGAGGTCAGCTTTTAAGAGATAGTCCGTTAAAAGAAGGATTCTCTTTCTGGCAGAAATGTGTAGTAGGTATTTTTACTGGAATATTAGGTATATTAATAATGCATTTTGGTGTACATATTGAAGATATTATGTTGGATCTACGCTATCTAGCTGTTATTTTAGCAATTATAGTTGGAGGCCCGATAGCTAGTAGTATAACAGTTATTATGATTTTAATTACAAGGATAGTTTTTACCGAGTACTCTTTAGCCTCTGAATTGGCTTGCTATACAATTGTATTAAGTGGAGTTGGTGTTATCTTTATTGCAAGAATGCAAATTTCCATTATGTTAAAGTTGATATGGTTACACGTATACTGCCTTTCTATTTTAGTAGTACCGATGTATATATTATTTAACGATATATCTGTAGTTGTACTGTATTTAATTTCAAGTATTACTACAGGCTACATAACATTCGTAAGTGCAAACTATGTTTTACAATCCAATGAGCTATTTCAAACGATGAAGCAATACGCAACGATAGACGCATTGACAGGTTTAGGAAACGTAAGGCAGTTTGATCTAGAGATGAATCATCATATTGGTAATAAACACATGGAAAATGATTCACTTTGTTTACTACTTATAGATATTGATCACTTTAAGTATGTAAATGATACGTATGGGCATCCTGCAGGAGACGAAGTGTTAAAACAAATAGGGTGTATTTTAAGAGGAATTTCAACATTTCCGGATTTGGTTTTTCGAAAGGGTGGAGAGGAATTTGCACTTTTGATACCGCAGAGGGGACTATCTTATGGTATTCATCTTGGGGAACAAATCCGTATAGCTGTTGAAAAACATTCATTTCAATTGTTAGATGGAACGAAAATAAAAATCACAGTGTCGGTAGGGATTTCAGAGTATAAAGGATCACAGGAACAGCTTATTCAAGCGGCTGATGACGCGTTATATTACTCAAAAAGAAATGGTAGAAATCAGGTCAATTCTGCATCTTAAAGGTAAGATGACCAGAAGATGTAAAGTTTATTAAAAAAAACACCCACAGAGGCAACGTATTAGCTCTGCGGGTGTTTTTATTTATACGCTAGACAAGCTCTTTCGGTGCAACGAATTTACGATATGCACCATGATGAGTTGGTCCTACGTATTCGTTAATCTTGAATGAGTAACGAATAGCAGCTGTGATAAATTCTTTAGCAGTTTTTACTGCTTCTTTCACAGATTTTCCTTTTGCAAGTTCTGCTGTAATTGCAGCAGAATATGTACAACCAGCGCCGTGTGTGTTTGTAGTATCAATTTTTTCTGATTCTAGAAGATCGAATGTTTCTCCGTCATATAGGACGTCGATTGCAGTTTCTGTACCTAGTTTACTACCGCCTTTAATTAGGACGTATTTAGCACCTAAAGCGTGGATTTTCTTCGCTGCTTCTTTCATGTCCTCAAGAGAATTAATTTTCACGCCGCTTAATTGGTAAGCCTCAAATAAGTTTGGTGTTACAACTAATGCTTTTGGAACTAAAACGTCACGTAAGCAATCATTCGTTTCAGGATGTAATGCTTCATCTGCGCCTTTACATACCATAACAGGATCAACTACTACGTTTTTGAAATTATGCTTTTCAATTGTTTCTGCAACCATTTCAATAATTTCTACTGATCCAAGCATACCCGTTTTTAAAGCATCTACGCCAACACCTTCAATTGTTGTTTCTAATTGTGGTTTTAATGTAGAAGCTGGGATTGGGAATACGTTATGTGCCCAACCGTTATGTGGATCCATCGTTACGATCGTCGTAAGAGATGTCATTCCATATACGCCAAGTTCTTGGAATGTTTTTAAATCTGCTTGTATACCAGCACCGCCACTTGTATCAGAACCAGCGATAGTAAGTGCTTTATTTAATGTCATTATGAAATCCCCCTCAAGTGATATAATGAAAACTATGTTTTCACCATTATATCAATGTTACGAATAAGTACAAAGTGAAAAGTAGATGATTTACTTTAGAGGCGATTTAAAATCTTGTATGTAGGAGATTGAGCATGTTTCGAGATAATCGTACAAATGAATTAGTTATATTAAAAGAAATTGCAGAAACACTAAATACATCAAATGATACATATCATGTATTGCAAGCGGTGCTAGAAAAATTGCTAAGTGTAACAGGTTTGACGACAGGATGGATCTTTCTTGCGGATGAAAATGGGAAGTATACGAAGTTGATCGATTACCAGTTACCAGAGGCACTGACATATGAAAACAAACGCCCGATGTGTGAAGGTGAATGTTGGTGTTTACGTGGATTTGTAGATGGGAAATTAGAACGAGCTGTTAACATTATTGAATGTAAAAGAATTAATAATGCAATTGAATACAATTGGGGAGATACAGAAGGAATTCTTCATCATGCTACAGTTCCTTTAAAAGCAGGAGGAGAAAAGTTTGGCTTATTAAATGTAGCGAGTCCAGGTAAAACACATTTTTCAGAAGAAGAATTAGTATTGCTCCAATCCGTTGCTTTCCAAATTGGGACGGCTTTAAAACGAACGAAATTATATGAAAATGAAAAACGAAGAGCACATTATTATGTGAAATTGGAACGTTTTATTCAAGATTTAAAAACAATTCATAGGTTTAATGTATTACCTGAAAAAGTTGTAAATCACGTAGGTGAAGTATTTCAATGGAATCAAGTGGCGTTTTTTATTAGAGAAGAAAAAGAATTATCTTTGCGAGCGTCTTTTAGTCAGGAAGAGTTACAAGAAGATGTAAAAGAAGCGGCAAAGAAGGCGCTAGTAAAAGGTGAATCGGTTCTTTTAAAACGTCAAATTGGTCATAATGTACATCTAAATGGAGCTGTTATTGCTACGCCAATACATATTCAAAGCCATGTATTTGGTGTTTTATGTGTAAGTTTAAATAATGGAGAATTTGATGTGAATACAATAGATGTAATCCAAGCGCTATCGAATCATATTTCGTTAATAATAGAGAATTTAAGATTAAACGAGCAGCGTCGTGAACTTGTACGAATGGAAGAAAGAAATCGATTAGCAAGAGATTTACATGATTCTGTTTCACAGAAATTATTTTCATTAACCTTTATGACAAAAGGTGCTGAGGCAGTTTTAAAAGGTCAAAACGAAAAAGTGGATCGATCTTTGCATGACATGCGTGAACTAGCGCAAGGGGCATTAAAAGAAATGAGGACATTAATTTGGCAGCTTCGTCCGGCAGGATTAGAAAAAGGATTATTACCTGCTCTAAAGCAGTACGGTGAAAACTTAGGATTGAAAATTAGGGAGCAAGTTACCGGTGTTCGTGACTTACCTCGTGTGGTAGAAGAGGCATTATGGCGCATTGGACAAGAAGCGTTAAACAATGTAAGTAAGCATGCAGGTGTAAAAGAAGCGACGGTTTATTTTACAGTGACTGAGAAAAATGTATCATTAGAAATAGTTGATCAAGGAAATGGCTTTGTAGAAAAAGATATAAAAGAGAAAAAATCACTCGGTATGACTACGATGCGTGAAAGAGTAGAATTAGTTAGTGGAACAATTAAAGTTGTAAGTAGCAAGAGACGAACGAGCGTAAAAGTAAATGTACCATTATGATGTGAAAATGAGGGAAGTTTGTGAAAATAAAAGTATTGTTAGTTGATGATCATACAGTCGTTTTAAAAGGGTTAGCATTTTTCTTGAGTACACAGGAAGATTTAGAGTTAGTTGGAGAAGCAAATAATGGGAAAGAAGCATTAGTGAAAGTAGGAGAAACAAATCCTGATGTTGTACTAATGGATTTATATATGCCCGAAATGGACGGTGTTGAAGCGACAGCGTGTATTAAAAAAGAATATCCGGATGTGAAAGTAATTGTATTAACTAGCTTTTCTGATCAGGCGCATGTGTTACCAGCATTAAGGTCTGGAGCAAGTGGTTATATTTTAAAAGATGTAGAACCGGATCAACTTGTTGAAGCTATTAGAAGCGCATATAAAGGTAATATTCAATTACATCCCGATATTGCGAGCACCCTTATCTCTCAAACATTGCCTCAAGAAGAGAGGGCAGAGGAACATTTCGTTCATGTAGATGTATTGACAGCAAGAGAGAACGAAGTGTTACAACTATTAGCAAAAGGGATGAGCAATAAAGAAATTGCCTCTGTTTTAGTTATTACAGAAAAAACGGTTAAAGCACATGTAAGTAGTATTTTGAGTAAATTAAACTTATCTGATCGCACGCAGGCAGCATTATATGCAGTGAAAAATGGGATTGTATAAGACGAAAGTCGTAAGACCTAGTTCGCCTTTAGGAGGTGGACTTTTTTTATGGAAAAATACGTCTATGTGAGGACGAAATTGTCTTGATATAAAGATAAAATATGTTTGTAAGCAACAAAACAACAATTACAAGGGATACCTTTTTTAAAAACATATAACAACGTAAGAGTGAGTATTAGGAGGAAGAAATAATGGCAACAGTTTTATTCGTAAAAGCAAACAATCGTCCAGCGGAACAAGCAGTTAGTGTGAAATTATATGAGGCATTTTTAGCAAACTATAAAGAAGCACATCCAAATGATACAGTAGTAGAACTTGATTTATATAAAGAAGAATTACCATATGTAGGCGTAGACATGATTAATGGTACATTCAAAGCAGGTAAAGGATTTGATTTAACGGAAGAGGAAGCAAAGGCAGTAGCAGTTGCTGATAAGTACTTAAATCAATTTTTAGAAGCTGATAAAGTTGTTTTCGGTTTCCCATTATGGAACTTAACGATTCCAGCAGTATTGCACACGTATATTGATTATTTAAACCGTGCTGGTAAAACGTTTAAATATACACCAGAAGGTCCAGTTGGACTTATTGGAGATAAAAAAATCGCATTATTAAACGCACGCGGTGGCGTATATTCTGAAGGTCCAGCGGCTGAAGTAGAAATGGCTGTTAAATATGTAGCAAGTATGATGGGCTTCTTCGGTGCAACAAATATGGAAACAGTGGTTATTGAAGGACATAACCAATTCCCAGATAAAGCAGAAGAAATCATTACTGCGGGTCTTGAAGAAGCAGCTAAAGTAGCAAGCAAATTTTAATTGAAATTATAATCGCCACTCAAAGAAACAGTATTAACATAAACGTTAATGCTGTTTCTTTATAGTTTTAACTCATCAGCAAGTTTTTCTAATTGACTTCGATCTTGTATATAATATGTTCGGCCTTCTTTTTTTAAATAATTTTGCTGGCAAAACTGGTTTAATACGTATAAAAGGTGACGATAACTGACGTTTAAGTATTCTGAGGCTTCGGTATGTTTTTCGGTATAGCAATTATTTTGTTCTGTTAATAGAATAAACGCCGCTAATCGATTTTCGAACGGATAACTATTGTTTTTTGCATAACTTTCTGTTCGGGCAATTGTTTTTTCGCCAATGAATTTGCATAGTTTCTGTAAAAAGGTAGCATCTTGCAATAAAAGATGCTGACAATCTTTAAGAGGAAGTGCTAAGCAAATACAATCATCGATTACCTCAACTGCTTTAGTAAAGGATTCTACACCAATTAATCCTAATTCTCCAATGAACGAAGGTGCTTGAATAAAGTTAATTAATGAAACCTTTCCGTTTTTGTGACTCATATATATTTTTGCTTTCCCAGAAATTAAATAATAAAGATAAGGGAAATCAACCCCTTCAGTACATATCTTTTCTTTCTTTTGAAAGGAATGTAGCTCAGCATACGGTAAGACATCAAAAGAAAAAAGAGTGTGGAGATTGTAAGTTTGCATGTAATGAGAAATTTCTTCGTTGTTTTTGCTGACTTTCATATTTTCACCTCATATTTAGTATGAGATATCTCCTATTATTTTTACAAGAAAGAATGATACGATTTACTTAAATTTGTTTTTGTAGAAAAGAGAGTGTGAGGGGTTTATGAAAAAATATAAAACCTTGTTGTTTGATGTAGATGATACACTGTTAGATTTCCAGAAGACGGAGAAAGTGGCATTACGTATGCTTTTTGAGGAGAAAGGGATTCCTCTAACTAGTGAGGTTGAAGCGCGTTATAAAAAAGTTAATAAAGGTCTTTGGGATGTTTTTGAAAAAGGCGAAATCAACCGCGATGAAGTTGTAAATACACGTTTTTCCATTTTATTCAAAGAGTACGGGAAAGAAGTAGATGGGATATTATTCGAAAATAATTACCGTAGCTACTTAGAAGAAGGAAATCAACTCATACAAGGTGCATTTGAATTTATAAATCAAATTCAAAATGAGTATGATTTATATATAGTGACAAACGGCATTTCTAAGACGCAAGATAAACGTTTACGTAATGCAGGGTTACATTCATTGTTTAAAGGTATTTTTGTTTCTGAAGATACAGGTTTTCAAAAGCCGATGAAAGAGTATTTTGATTATGTTTTTGAACGGATTCCTAACTTTGCTTCTGAGGAAGGGCTTATTATTGGGGATTCATTAAGCGCCGATATTAAAGGTGGATATGTAGCGGGAATAGATACTTGTTGGTTTAATCCAGAAAAGAAATTAAATGATAGCGAGATTGTGCCAACATATGAAGTGCATAGTTTTGAAGATTTATACGCTCTATTGAAGCGGCATGTGTAACAAAAATAGGCAGTGGAATTTTTGTCCCTACTGCCTACTTTTATTAATTTGTAGTTTCGTTCCGTTTAGGAAGCGGAAATGCATTACCAATCGCTGCTGCCCCGAGCATTGGTAATAGTAAATTAAGCGGGAAAAACATAAGTAATAGCAAAGTTATAGCTATTGGCTTTCGTAACGCATAGCTCGAAATCGCTGTCGTTACGATGGCCACAGATGCTACTGGATCTATAGGAAGAATAGAAGCTATAGCGTATCCAATACTTGACCCTGAAAATATAATTGGGAAAATATGTCCACCACGCCACCCCGTATTTAAACAAACGGCAGTAATGCATAGCTTTAAAACTCCTGAAAGAAGTAGTATCCAAAAGGATAAATGCCCCCATTCAACAACTAATTCTTTTAATTGATGTTCCCCTGAAAATAATGTGTACGGAAGAAAAGTGCCTACAATTCCTAATAAAATACCACCGATAATTCCAAGTGTAATTTTGTACTTTGTAAAAGGATGAATTAACTTCTCTAATATGAATTCTAATTTGAAATAAAAGAAACCAATTATAGCACCAATACTAGCAAGCGGGAGAAATGCGATCCATTCATTGAAAGAAAGTGAACCTTCTCCAAAATCAACAATAAAGGATCCTCGATTATCGAGTTTACTCAGTAGTAAATAAACAGAAAAACCTGCAAAAGTAGTAGTTAAGTATACTATTGCTTTTTTTCCTTTAGAAAATTCGTTAATTTGCTCACTCTCATTTTCATTTGGGGCCAAGTAACCGAATAATGGTGCATTAAAAATGACACTTAAAGTAGCACCAATTCCAACCTCTGTTAGTTCATTCATTCCCTTTAAAGCAAATTTAAAGCGATCACCAACCCATGTGCAAAGTCCGCCAATAATTCCAACAAGTGCGGCTTCTGGACCGAGACTAGCCCCAAATATTAAGACAATAATCGCAGTTAAAGTAGCTTGATGGACAAAACGGTATTCAATCCTACCTGTTTTTTTATATTCATCCATAACCTCTGGCATAAGACGTGGATATGTACCAAAGTATTTTTGTGATAAACCAACAAGAATCCCGCCGATTGTGGTTACGCAAAGGGTGTAATAAGGGGGGGAAGAGAAAACGCTAGGTAAATAACCCCAAATAAAATGGATCCCGATATTTATCGTAACTAAAAATAGCCAGACTGTAGCGCCTACTATGGATCCTAGAAGAATGCCATATAAGACGATTATATAATGCATGTCTTTTGTATTTGTCATGTTATACCTCCGTTATGCAAGTTTTAGTAGGAAAAGGTTGCAGATGTTAGTGTGAAATGGATTGAATATGTATAGTATCTTTTTGAGAGGATTGCTTATTCAACATGTAGGGCGATTTTTTGAATTTATAGTTTAAGTTACTTATTTAATTTTATAGATTGATTTGAGTTTTTTAAAGGTCTTTTTTGAAATAGAATGGAATATATTTCTTTTGTTGCTTTCTATAAAACTGTTAACGTTTATTTTAGAACATTCGGAAAAATCGATTGACATTAGGAAATTATTGCTATAAAATCAACGGTAATTGCATAGTCTTATCAAGAAAAGGTGGAGGGACAGGCCCGATGAAACCTTGGCAACAGCCGTATAACGGAATTGTGCCAAATCCTGCAGGTAATAATCCTGAGAGATAAGAAAGAGCCTTTAGAGCGTGTTTTCAAACTGCTCCTTTCTTATTTTCAGGAAAGGGGCAGTTTTTTATTTTGTATAAAAGAAAGGAGAATGAGAGATGGGAGAATCATGGGGAAAAGGAACGATTTGTGTGCAAGGTGGCTATACACCAAAGAATGGTGAACCACGTGTTTTGCCGCTTTATCAAAGTACAACGTATAAATACGATACGTCGGATGATTTAGCAGCACTATTTAATTTAGAGGCAGAAGGATATATATATACGCGTATTGGCAATCCTACTCTAGCTGCATTCGAGCAGAAGTTATCAGATTTAGAAGGCGGTGTAGGAGCGGTTGCAACAGCTTCTGGGCAGGCAGCCATTATGCTAGCAGTTTTAAATATTTGTAGTAGTGGAGATCATCTTCTTTGTTCTTCAACAGTTTACGGGGGGACGTTTAATTTATTTGGAGTAAGTTTACGTAAGCTTGGCATTGATGTTACGTTCTTTAATCCAAATTTAGCAGCAGATGAAATTGTGGCACTTGCTAATGATAAGACGAAACTCATCTATGCAGAATCGTTAGGAAATCCAGCAATGAACGTTTTAAATTTCAAAGAATTTTCAGATGCAGCCAAGGAGCTGGAAGTACCTTTTATCGTTGATAACACATTAGCGACTCCTTATTTATGCCAAGCGTTCGAACATGGAGCAAATATTATTGTTCATTCTACGACGAAATATATTGATGGGCATGCAAGCTCTTTAGGTGGCATTGTAATTGACGGAGGAAATTTTGATTGGACAAAAGGGAAATATCCTGAGCTTGTTGAACCAGATCCAAGTTATCACGGCGTAAGCTATGTTCAAAACTTCGGGGCAGCAGCTTATATTGTGAAAGCACGTGTTCAGCTGTTAAGAGACTATGGAAATTGTATGAGCCCATTCAATGCGTATATTAGCAATATTGGCTTAGAAACACTGCATTTACGAATGGAGCGTCATAGCGAAAATGCTCTCGCAGTTGCCAAGTGGCTTGCTAACCATGAACGTATTGAATGGGTGAATTATCCGGGGTTAGATAGTAATGAAAATTACTCGTTAGCACAAAAGTATTTGAAAAAAGGTGCTAGTGGAGTTTTAACTTTCGGTATTAAAGGTGGATTAGAAGCAGCAAAAGAATTTATCGCAAATGTAAAACTAGCGACTCTCGTAACGCATGTAGCTGATGCAAGAACTTGTGTTATACATCCTGCTAGTACGACGCATAGACAATTAAGTGCTGAAGATCAGCGTTTAGCTGGTGTTACATCTGATTTAATTCGTTTATCGGTTGGTATAGAAGATGTTTCTGATATTATTGCAGATTTAGAAGCGGCATTAGTCGGAGGCAAACAACATGCCGATCATAATTGATAAAGACTTACCAGCTCGTAAAGTATTGCAAAAAGAAAATATTTTTGTAATGACGAAGGAACGAGCAGAAACACAAGATATTCGGGCATTGAAAATTGCTATATTAAATTTAATGCCAACGAAGCAAGACACAGAGGCACAATTACTTCGATTAATTGGAAATACACCGTTGCAATTAGATGTTCATTTGCTTCATATGGAATCACATCTGTCTCGTAATGTAGCGCAGGACCATTTAACAAGCTTTTATAAAACGTTTCGTGATATTGAAAATGAAAAATTTGATGGGCTCATTATTACAGGAGCACCAGTTGAAACTCTTTCTTTTGAAGAAGTAGATTATTGGGAAGAGCTTAAACGTATTATGGAGTATTCAAAAACGAATGTAACATCCACGCTTCATATTTGCTGGGGGGCACAGGCTGGTTTGTATCATCATTACGGCGTTCCGAAGTATCCCCTTAAGGAAAAAATGTTCGGCGTATTTGAACATGAAGTCTGTGAGCAACATGTGAAACTGTTACAGGGGTTTGATGAGTTGTTTTTTGCCCCGCATTCCCGTCATACAGAAGTACGAGAGAGTGATATTAGAGGGGTGAAAGAATTAACGTTGTTAGCAAACTCTGAAGAAGCTGGTGTTCACCTTGTTATTGGGCAAGAAGGAAGGCAAGTTTTCGCCCTCGGACATAGTGAATATAGTTGTGAGACGTTAAAACAAGAATATGAACGAGATCGTGACAAAGGGTTAAATATTGACGTGCCAAAAAATTATTTTAAACATAATAATCCAGATGAAAAGCCGCTTGTTAGGTGGAGGAGTCATGGGAATTTATTATTCTCTAATTGGTTGAATTATTACGTGTATCAAGAAACCCCTTATGTATTGTAAAAAAAGATTGTGTAACACGTGGCAACGTTTTCTTTGTAAGGATTACTCTTTATTTTTCCGAATGTTCAAAATACATTGTTTTTCAGATTTTTTACTCATATAATTTCATCTAAACACAATTTTTGAGGGGTGGACAGTATTATGAAAGAAATTCAGGTTGGTCTATTAGGTCTTGGGACAGTTGGTAGCGGTGTAGTTCGTATTATTACAGATCATCAAGAGCGACTTATACACCAAGTAGGTTGTCCAGTGAAGGTAACGAAAGTATTGGTGCAAAACATTGAGAAAGAGAGAGAGGTAGAGGTACCTTCTACTCTATTAACACAAAATGCAAATGAAATTTTAGATAATCCAAATATTGATGTTGTCATCGAAGTGATGGGTGGCATTGATGATGCAAAGGCATATATTTTACAAGCTTTACAAAGTGGGAAGCACGTTGTGACTGCAAATAAAGATTTAATGGCGTTACACGGAGCGGAACTATTAGCAGTAGCAAAGGATAATAAGGCTGATTTGTTTTATGAAGCAAGTGTAGCTGGAGGAATCCCGATTTTGCGAAGCATCGTAGAAGGACTTTCTTCAGATCTTATTACGAAAGTAATGGGAATTGTAAATGGAACGACAAATTTTATTTTGACGAAAATGTCAGATGAAGGGAGAGCATATAACGACGTGTTAAAAGAAGCCCAACAACTTGGATTTGCAGAAGCAGATCCAACATCAGATGTAGAAGGTTTAGACGCGGCAAGAAAAATGACGATTTTAGCTACTCTCGGTTTCTCTACAAACGTAGAGCTTGGAGATGTGAAAGTAAAAGGAATTACTTCTATTACAGAAGAAGATATTGAATATAGTAAGAGCTTAGGTTATACAATTAAATTAATTGGTCTTGCAAAGAGAGATGGCGAAAAATTAGAGGTTACAGTTGAACCGACTTTACTTCCCAATACACATCCTCTTGCGGCAGTGCAAAATGAATATAATGCTGTGTATGTGTACGGTGAAGCGGTAGGAGAAACGATGTTTTATGGGCCGGGAGCAGGAAGCTTACCGACAGCAACAGCGGTTGTTTCGGATTTGGTTGCTGTGATGCAAAATATTAGACTAGGGGTAACAGGAAATAGTGCTGTAGTCCCGCAATATCAAAAAGTATTAAAAGAGCCAGACGAAATTGTCGTGAAAAAGTTTTTAAGACTGCATGTAAAAGATGAAATTGGTGTATTTGCAAAAATTACTTCATTGTTCTCTGAGCGCGGAGTTAGCTTTGAGAAAATTATTCAAATGCCGCTTGAAGAGAAAGGGAAAGCAGAAATTGTAATTGTAACGCATCGTGCTTCTCTTGCGGATTACGAGTACATTCTACATACATTGCAAGGGTATGAAGAAATTGATTGCGTGAAAGCAAATTATCGAATTGAAGGGGATGCTAAGTAGTATCTCTTATCATAAAGTGAAACGGGGTGTCCATCCTAAGTTGATCATTAGTCTTCACCAATCGGGCATTTAGGGGAAGTTATCTCCCGCCTAACTTCTTTGCCTTTGCTGGACTTTGAGGTGGAAGTTTTACTGCCCACAAATAACGGGATAAAATAAAAAAGAGCCTATTAAGCAGCTTGCTTAATAGGCTCTTTTTTATTTAAAATCTGCGTACCAATTTGAATAAATGCTTGAATGATCCAACCTGTTGTAAAGGATAAGATAATTGTTCCAAAATAGATGGGTCCATCTAATAAGAAGCTTAATGTTAAAAATAGAAAAGCCAATGAAATCTCTGTTTTTCTAAACGTCCATTTTCTCTTCTCAGCAACTGTTAAAACGAAAGCTTCTTGAGGTGCTGCGCAAAGGTTTGTTGAGACATAAAGGCCAATGCCAGCTCCGACAAATAGATTTCCACAAATAAGTGTTATATATTTTGGAAGAGAGCGGATAGCGTCCATAATAATTGTAATGGAACCAATCCAGTCAACAAAAAGAGAAATAAGAATCATCGTTACAATTGTGCCGATTGTAATTTGTTTTTTATTCCAAAAGAGTACGATAAGTGTAAAAGCAAAGTTAATCATGAAAATCCAAAAACCAATACTTATCCCGAAATTTTGATATAGTGCAATAAAGAAGGAATCGTAAGGGCTAAGTCCAAAGGAAGTAATTGTCGTCATCATATTAATACCGATGGCGAGAATGAGTAAACCGCCAATAAAAAATATATATTCTAATTTGAATCGAAGCATAGTTGTATATCCTTTCTAAATGTATTTGCTAGGAAAGGATATATTGTGGAAAGCTTACCAGGTCAAGCGAGAATTTTTGAGGAGAAGGAGAAAATGAGATGACGAATATAAGAAAGATTGCTGAACTTGCCGGGGTATCGGTTTCAACCGTTTCACGTGTACTAAATAATCATCCATACGTGAATGAACAGAAACGAAAAGAAATTTTAGCAATTATAGAGGAATTGAATTATACGCAAAATGTGAACGCGATTCATTTAGTGAAAGGAAAAACGAATGTAATTGGCGTTTTATTGCCACACGTAAATGATCAATATTATAGTGCTATTATTGAGGGGATATCAAAAGAAACGGCAAAGAATAATTATAATATGATGCTTTGCCAGACAAATTACAGCGAAGAAAGAGAACTAGAAATTTTGCATATGTTAAAAATGAAAAAGCTTGATGGGGTTATTATATGTTCCCGTGCAAATAGTAAGGAGAAACTTGAAGAATATACGAAATTCGGCCCGATTGTTATGTGTGAAGAAATAGATTCGAAATGCATTTCAAGTGTGCATATTGATTACTACAAAGTATTTTCGCATGGGATGAAAAGCTTAATAGATGTCGGTCATACACGTATTGGATATTGCATTGGAAGAAGTAATAGCATTAATAGCCAAAGACGAAAGAAGGCGTATGAAGATTCGCTTCAACAGAGTATCGTAACACCGTTAGAGACCTGGAAATTTGAGGGCTGTTTTACAGTGGAAGATGGACGCAATGTAATTAGAGAATGGGCTCATATGTCAGTAAAACCGACGGCGTTCCTTGTATCTTGTAACCATATTGCAGCGGGGATGGTTACAGAAGCAAAAAAACAAGGAATTCGTATTCCAGAGGATATTACGATTATCGGGTGTGATGATCAAGAGGTAGCAGATATATTAGGTATAACAACAATTTCCCATCCTAGTAAAAATGTCGGGATAAAAGCGTTTGAATTATTATATGAAAAGATTAATGCAGAGAAATTAGATGTGAAACATATAGAGTTATTACCAAAGTTAGTAAATAGAGAAACGACGTGATAGGGAAGGTGTGAAAATCGCTTTTCAAAATTTCGTTTGGTATAATTATGGACAATCTAAGAGGGCTAAAAGGGGTTTTGACATGAGATCAAAAGTAGTAAAAGTAATCCTACTCATTACAATTGCATCTTTTTGTTTATTTGCATATGGCTTTGTTTCAGGTGTAAATGATGTATTAAATCCGAAAGCTTCAAGTTTAATTAAGAAAACGGATGTAGTAGCAAAAGAGAAAAAGAAAACGGGAACATTGCAAGTCGTTAGTTTAGGTGATTCGTTAACGCGCGGCGTTGGTGATAAAGAAGGCATTGGCTATATTGGACGAATGAAAGAAGATTTACAAAAAGATTATAAGCAAAAGGTTGCACTAACTAACTTGGCAGTGAGTGGTGCGAAAATGCCCGATTTATTAAAACAAATTGAAAGCAGCGGTGCTCAATATTCAATTAAGCAAGCAGATGTGATCGTTTTAACAATTGGCGGAAATGATTTATTTCCAGGCTGGGAATCGCTTGGAAAGATAGATTTAGAAACATACCGTCCTGATACGGAAACGTTCCAAAATGAAGCTAAGAAAATTATAGAACAAATTCGTAAGTTAAATACAGATAGCCCTATTTTTTGGCTAGGTTTATATAATCCTTTTGAAGATGTAGAAGATTTAAAAGGGTCTTCAAACATTGTTGTGGATTGGAACGCTTCTTTAGAGAAGTTAGCGTTAAATGATAAAAATGTATATATTACACCGACATTTGATTTATTTCAAAACCGTGGAAAAGATTTATTATACTCTGATCATTTTCACCCGAATGAAGTAGGGTACACATATATGGCAGAACGATTAGTTCAAAATGTTGTGAGTAAGTTAAAACTAGAACAAGGAGGGGTAAAATGACGATGATACTTTCCGTGCGAGACTTGAAGAAGGTAATTGGAAAGAAGACTCTTGTAGAGAATATTTCCTTTGATGTAAAGCAAGGAGAAGTGTTCGGGTTCCTAGGACCGAATGGTGCTGGAAAGACGACTACCATTCGAATGTTAGTCGGATTGATTAAGGCGACAGAAGGTACGATTTCTATCGGTGGTTATTCGATTAAGGAAAATTTCAGAGAAGCGATGCGTCAAATTGGGAGTATCGTTGAAAACCCAGAACTGTATACATATTTAACAGGATGGGAAAATTTAAAGCAATTTGCTCGTATGTTAGGTGATATATCAGATGAACGTATTATTGAAATTGCTCAAATGGTTCATTTGGATGAAAGAATTCATGACAAGGTAAAAACGTACTCACTCGGTATGAAACAGCGCCTTGGAATTGCGCAGGCGCTCCTTGGGAATCCAAAGTTGCTCATATTAGATGAGCCAACGAATGGTTTAGATCCAGCTGGGATTAGAGAACTTAGAGAATTTATACATAAGCTTGTGAAAGAAGAAAATATGAGCGTGTTTATTTCAAGTCACTTGCTAAGTGAAGTACAAATGATATGTGATCGTGTCGCAATTATTCATAAAGGAAAAATGATAACAGTTGCCAAGGTTGAAGAGTTAATTAAAACAGCAAGTGATCGTGTAGAATGGATTGTTACACCAATTTCTAAGGCGAAAGATATGCTAGAAGCGGCCGAGGAAGTAAGAGAAGTGAGTGTAGAAGGCGAGCGATTACTATGCCGCATGGATATTGCATCTATAAGTAGTTGGAATAAACACTTTGTAGAAAATGAGATAGATGTGCATAGCGTTAAGGAGCTTGTATTTACGCTAGAAGATTTATTTATTGAACTCACAAGGGGTGAGCAGCATGCGTGAATTTGCGAATCTAGTTTTAAATGAATCAGAAAAGATTTACCGTAAGAAACGTATTTTTGTTGTCATGCTTATTTTAGCAATATTAATCCCGCTTTTTGTGTATGCGCAGTATCGTGAAATAGAAACGACACAAAAAAGACTCGGTACAACGGATTGGAAAGTTTCATTACAACAGCAAATTGTTGATTCTCAGAACCGGTTGAACAATTCTAGGTTGCCAGAAGAATGGCGTGATTGGTTAAAAGTAAGAGTTGAGCAACAACAATATTATTTAGATCATGATATTAACCCGATGGCGCCGGGCGCACCGACTTTTGTCAGAGCATTTATTGAACAAGGAATTACATTGTTTATTCCGCTTCTCGTGATGATTGTCGCTATTGATATCGTTTCGGGAGAACGGAGTGATGGGACGATGAAGATGTTACTTACGCGGCCGATTCGGCGCTGGAAAATACTACTTAGTAAATACGTGACGATGTTATTTTTCATTTCGCTCATATTGCTTCTTGTAGGTTTGTTTGCTTACATATTATCAGGGCTTGTATTTGGGTACTCGGGATGGAATTTACCTGTTTTAACTGGATTTGTCATTGATAAGGAAACGTTAAATACGAACTTTGTGCACCTTATTCCGCAGTGGCAATACATCTTAATGGCGTATGGACTGGCCTGGTTTGTTGCTATCGTTGTCGGAACTATATCGTTTATGGTTTCTGTTTTAATTCGCAATACACCAGCTGGTATGGGTGTTATGTTAGCTGCATTAATTGCAGGTGGTATTTTAAGTTCATTTGCAACGTCTTGGGAAGGCTCAAAATATATTTTTAGTGTGAACCTATCATTAACGGATTATTTATCAGGAAAATTACCTGCATTACAAGGTTTATCGATGGGATTTTCTTTGATGAATTTAACTGTTTGGGCAGTTGTTTCCCTTATTATTTCGTTCGTAGTATTTACAAAACAGGATATGTTGAATTAATTAGACAGGAAGTGACAGTATGGAAAATGTTTTAAAAAATGATTGGGGGCCGTTATTGGCACCAGAATTTGAGAAAGAATATTATCGCGAATTGGCTAATTTTTTGAAAGAAGAATACAGTACACATGTTGTTTATCCAAAGATAGAAGATATTTTTAACGCTCTAGAGTATACAAGTTATGAAAATACAAAGGTCGTTATTTTAGGACAAGATCCATACCATGGACCGGATCAAGCGCATGGTTTAAGCTTTTCTGTGCAACCCGGTATTAAAACGCCACCGTCGTTGTTAAATATGTATAAAGAACTTCGAGATGAATATGGGTATGGCATTCCAAATAACGGTTATTTAGTAAAGTGGGCAGAGCAAGGAGTTTTATTATTAAATACTGTATTAACAGTTCGGCAAGGTGAAGCAAATTCTCATAAAGGAAAAGGATGGGAGCATTTCACTGATCGTGTAATTGAGCTATTAAATGAACGTGAAAAACCAGTTATTTTCATATTGTGGGGACGCCATGCACAGGCGAAGAAGAAGTTTATTACGAATCCAAATCATCATATTATCGAATCTGTACATCCAAGCCCATTGTCAGCAAGACGTGGTTTCTTTGGAAGTAAGCCGTACTCTAAAGTAAATACGATTTTAGCTAATATGGATGAGAGAGAAATTGATTGGGAAATTCCAAATTTGTAAAGTGAAACTTTAATCAGTGGGGGTTTTGTTCACCCCCTACTGATTATCAGCCCTCACCAATCGGGGTAAATAGAAAAGGTAGTTAACAGTCGTTAACTACCTTTTTATTATCATTGTTGCTCGTTCTTTAATTTTGCATCTAGTACAAACGTACCAAATGGGATAACTGATGAAACGAATGCTCCAAGTGCCCATAAAATTGATTTACGGTGTACGATTGTTACTTGAATGACTGCAAAGATGAATAGAATAAATAGAACACCATGAGCCATGCCTGTAATTTTAACAGCTGTTGCAAATCCTGCGAAGTATTTCAATGGCATTGCTACAAATAATAGTAATAGGAAAGAAATCCCCTCAACTAGTCCAATTGCTCTTAATCGTCCGATTGGTGTAGATAACATGTAAAGTAGCCTCCTTTAACGTATGCTTGTTTATAGTAAATTTGTATTCTTTTTCAAAATAAAATAGTCTATTTTGTTTCATTATATACAAAAAGAAAGTTTACACTACGAGAATAGGGAAAAGTTCAAAATATAGTCACAAAAGCACGAGAATTTAAATAAAAACCTATTTGAAGTGTTTGACTTCAAATAGGTTTTATGAATGAAAATATTAAACAAGTACTTCTGTTTTTAAAACGAATTTCTCTACAACTTTTGCAACGCCATCGTTCATATTTGTATCTGTTACATAGTTTGCAATTTCTTTAATATCATCAGGTGCATTGCCCATTGCAACGCCAAGACCAGCAAATTCAATCATTGCTTGGTCGTTATAGCTATCGCCCATTGCGATAACTTCTTCACGCTTAATGCCAAGCTTTTGGATCAGTTTGTTTAAGCTCGTTCCTTTTGTAACACCGGCTTCTGTAAATTCTAAGAAGAATGGTTTCGAACGCATCACGCTTAATTGGCCTTCTAGTTGTTTTTGTAGTTTCTTTTCAACTTCAACAAGACGTTCAGCCTCTTTATTCATTAATACTTTTACTACCGGCTCTTTAACTGCGGCTTTAAAGTCATCTACTACAACAATTGGCATACCAGTAATATCGCCCTCAATTTCAGTATAAGGGTTATTTTCTTCCGTTACGATATCATCGCCCATATAAGTATGAATCCATACATCTTCAGTTTTACTAATTTCAAATAGGTTGTGAACGATTTCGGGAGATAGCGTACTACTAAAGATTTCTTCGTTTGTTTTACAGTTAATAATTTTTGCACCATTAAAAGATAGAATGAAACTGCCGTATTCTTCTAAACGAAGTTCTTTGGCTACATTGCGCATACCAAACGTTGGACGTCCAGAAGCAAGTACAACCTTTACCCCTTGCTCTTGTGCAGTCATTAAAGCTTCTTTCGTACGAGGTGAAATAGTATGGTCATCACGTAATAAAGTATCATCTAAATCTAAAACAATCATTTTATAAGTCATATAGAAAATTCCTTTCTTTAATTGAAATCAAAATACATGTTCATGAAGATGTTGAGGAATAATAGTAAGACATCAAACCTCTTTGAAAAGAAGTAGATAAATTATTATGAGTGTGTTGCTCATAATATTGGTTAATAATCATTGGGGATGAATAAAACCCCAATGATTAAAGTTTGATTTTATCGTAACAACTCTAAAGGTAGAGTGCAATAATGGAAGTTTTCCAATTTAAGATATTTGTTTTGCCGTGGAACGAGAAAATAGTATTTCTAGCAAGATTGCCATTACAGATCCAAGAACGAGACCATTACTTAAAAAAGATGCTAGAAATGGTGGAAGTGTGGAATATGCTCCTGCTGGAACAAACATAACTCCGACTCCTGTAAAGATTGAAAGACCGGCTACTTTAAATAATCGTTCTTTATCCTGGACAGTTTCGTATTCTCGAAAGGCGAGGCCAATCATGCTTGCGAATACAGGATAAATAGCGGCATAACCAACTGCAACAGGGATTGCTGCAAAGAATGAAGTGATCTTTGGGAATATACTAACGGCAATAATAAAGCTTGATCCTAATATAAATGGAAGGCGTTTATAAATATTAGTCGTTGCAATAAATCCTGCTGATCCAGAAATGGCAACAGGTCCAATAGCTGAAAATAGACCGCCTAGCAATTGATTTATTCCCGTTATAATGCCAGCTTGTTTAAATCGATCTGGAGCTGCATCTGTTTCGTACTTAGAAACAACCTTTTGTACAACACGAATACTTGCTAACATATTTGTTAGAAGTAATAGTGTAACGAAAATGACTGTAATTGCCATGTTCCATTCAACGCGAGGCATTCCGAAAACGAATAGAGATGGAAGACGGATTATGTCTGTTACAGGTGTTACAGGATTAGATAATCCGAAGCATGCAAATAAAATCCAGCCGCAGACAATACTGAAGAGAACGGAATATTGTCCAATAATAGGTAGCTTCATAATGAAAAAGGATAGTAAAATAACAATGAGTGAAAGAATAAATACTTTTGGTTGTACTTCTGTATGTTGTCCATCAAGACCAAACATTCCTTTTAAGAAGGAGCTACTGAGTTGCGTGACAAGAAGAAATAAATATGTTCCAATAACTGTCGGTGTAAAGTAGCGAACTAGTTTATCAATGAGTCCAAAAACGCTAAGAATAATGCAAATAATACCGCTTAATAAGAAAGCATATTGAAGAACTTTAAGTGTCTCATTGCTTGATCCAAATAATATGACGCCTAAACTTGCGTAAAGGGAGAAAATTCCCCACCAAAGGCCAGCAGGACCTTCTTGAATAGGAAGTTTATGCCCAAATATAGCTTGCAAGAGACCAGCAAAGCCTAGAACAAATAATGTTCTTTGTACGAATGCGATAGCTTCAGCGCCATCAAGACCATAACTAGTTGCGACACTAATTGGTACAATAAGGCTTCCCGCTAAAATAAATAGTGCCCATTGTAAGGCGGAAAGAAATGTCTTCATTATATCAACCTCTTTCATAGATTCCGTATCTAGTATATACGTATTTTATTTCCACTGGCAAAGATTGTAGATAGAGAAAAGAGTTGAAACACGATATGAATGCACGTAAGCAATTATGGATAGCTGTTGTATGTATGACCTTTGTTGTAATTTTAGGAACACTAGGATTTATGACAATTGAAGAGATTAGTTTGTTTCAAGCATTTTGGATGACGATGATTACTGTATTGACTGTTGGATACGGAGATGCCGTTCCTGTAACGCAAGCAGGGAAAGTATTTGCGCTCCTTATTATTCCTGTTGGTGTTGGTATTGTTACATATGCAATTGGAGTAGTGGCAGCTATAATTATTGAAGGGAATTTATTTCATGCAGTGCGGAGGAAGAAGATGGATAAACAAATAGCACAGTTACAAAATCACATTATAGTATGTGGTTGCGGTAGAGTGGGGCTTCAAGTTGTACACGAATTGCAAGAAAAGAAAATTCCATTTGTTGTTGTCGATAAAGATGAAAGCATATTAGAGAAGGAAAAGCTTTTGTATATACATGGAGATGCGACGGAGGATCAAGTTTTACATCATGCTGGAATTTCAAAAGCGGCTGGTTTAGTTGCTATTGTTGCAAATGATGCTGAAAATGTATTTATTACATTAACGGCAAGAGGATTAAACGATGCAATTAAAATTGTAGCAAGAGCGGAAAAGCAAGAAACCGAAGAAAAATTAAGGCGTGCTGGTGCAAATAAGGTTATTAATCCATCTAGTATGGCAGGAATTCATATTGCAAAAGGTATTGCGAATCCGCTAACAGTTCATTATATTGATACAGTACTGTATGGAATAGAGCAATCATTTGTAATTGAAGAAATTTCAGTCGGAAACGATTCTATCTTAGTCAATAAATCGTTACTAGAGAGTGATGTGAGAAATCAATTTGATGTAACAATTTTAGCGATTTTGAGAAGTGGGGATATTATACATAATCCGACGGGGCAGGAAAAATTGCAAGAACATGATATGATAATAGTATTTGGTTCAGTAGAGAAGCTGGGGCAATTTGAGAAAGAACTACAAAGTACGAGGTGATAAGGAATGCAAATATCGAGCGATAAGATTTTAAATAAAATGGCGAATGAAATTGCAAAGGCAAAAAGTAGTCAAGGACAAAAATCAAAAGATCATTTATTAGTTGTGCGTGCTTTATGCGATTTACTATTAGATGAACAGGTTGAATCTTCTACGTATAGAGAGCCGCAAATTCAATCGCAAGTAATTGGATCGCAGCCTATAACAACAGTTCAACCAGTCCAACCAGTTATACCGGTTTCTGGAGAACCTGTGTATATAAAAGAAGAAGGTGCAAATGGTAATTCTTTATTTGATTTTTAAGGATTAAATCGTTTGGCTTATATGAAAAAATTGCTTATGATAAAAGTAAAAAAGGGGAATTAAGATGAAAATTTTCTTTTTACTAGGTTGTATTGCAGCGGGGCTATCTGTTGCGTTAGGAGCCTTTGGGGCACATGGTTTAGAAAATAAAATTTCTGCGAAAATGTTAGAAGTTTGGAAAACAGGCGTTACATATCAAATGTTTCATGCAGGTGGACTATTCGTAGTTGCTCTATTGATGGATAAGATTCAATCATCACTTTTAACTACTGCTGGTTGGCTTATGGTAGCTGGGATTATTATGTTCTCAGGTAGTCTTTACGCACTAAGTACGACAGGTATTAAGTTCTTTGGTCCAATTACACCTCTTGGTGGTGTAGCGTTTATTGTGGCGTGGATTTTAGTAGGAACTGCAGTAGTAAAAGGGTTATAAAAAAACAAAAGCTGGCATTTGCCAGCTTTTTTTTATGGTCTCGGAGCATAAGTTGCTTGTTGACTAGGTAAATACGTAATCTCTTCTGGGAATTCTACATAATCTAAGTAGATCATTAATAGTAAAAAACGTTTCCCTGATTGTGGTTCACTAATAACGATATGATCACGTCCGGCCGCTTCGATAATCCCTGTATAAGATTGTGTACCGAGCGAGCTACCACGCTCATAAGTCATTACAACTGTAGCTTGCTTTCCTTTATTTAAGCGAAGAATGTTTTCAATGTATGATTGCTCGAGCGGTAACATCCCTTGAGAAACTGCAAGTTGAGCCTGAGCAGCTTGTTGTTGCATTGCTTGCTGTTGTTGCTGTTGCTGCGCGGTCATTTGTTGTGGTTGTACGTAAGTGCCTGATGGTTGATAAAAACCTGTTCCATAGTACGGGTTTTGTTGCTGTGCCATTCAAAAATCCCTCCTCATTTTCATTCCCTAATATACGCTTGGACAGTCTCCGGCAGATGGCTGGAAGAAGCAGTGCTTTTTAAAGCGACCAGAATTTTGTTGGTCATACCAAGTTGGCGGACAAGGACCTTCAGGTCTAAAAAACCATAAGGCAAAGTTAGCGGGCCAAAAACGTTGTCCTTGAATGGTCCGTCTTGCTAATGCGATATCTTGCTCCCTCGCTCGCTGATAAAAATATCCTTTTTGAGTTGCCTCAAAACCACCAGGATTTTGATAAACCATTTGACGTAAATTACGTATCTTTTTAAAATCTAAACAATTTCCGCGGACACGATTTACCCCAACGTTTCCGACCATTAGCATTCCTTGTTGCCCTTCTCCTTCGGCTTCAGCACGCATCAGTCTAGCTAATAACTTTACATCTTCTTCGTTATAAGCAATAACACCCATTATGTGTCACCTCTCTTTGTGGAATACCTTTTGGAAAGAGGTTTATCCCGCATTAATGGACAGTAAGACTCCCACCTTAAAATTTGGCTGGAGCAAAGAAGGTGGGTGGGAGATCAAACTGCCCCTAAACGCCTGATTGGTGAAGGTTAATAATTAGTGGGGGATGAACAAAACCCCCACTGATTAAAGTTTCACTTTATCTCTAGATGAAGTGTGGAACAATTACTAGTTCATACGTATGAGGAAAAGGACTCAGATATGACAACCAAACGAAGTTTTACATTGAGAGAGGAAAATAAAAAAGCTAGCGTGTGCTAGCTTTTTATCATTAAAATATTTTGGACCATAAGTTTGAGAAGAAATCACCAACGGAACGCATTGTTAATACGAACCAATTTGCTTTTTCTACTTCTTCTGTCGTTTTTGCAGCAACCTTCATGCTCTTATTTCCATCTAAGAAACCATATTTATCAGTTGATTCTAAAACGATGGAACCCACCTTTGTATCTTTCTTAATAGGAGCAATTAAATGTCCATCTTCAGCGAGTGACTTATCTGCTTCAGTAGAAATTTTGTAAGGTGATTTGTCACCCTTTTTCGCAATTACTGTTATTTCTTTTTCAGGTGCAACAGTTACTTGATCTGCTTTCCCTTTTACTACAGAGATTGTATTATTTTTATTAATTTTCAGCTTTTGTTTTTCGAAGCTATTAAATCCATATTCAATTAATGCACGAGATTCTGTGAAACGTTCGTCCATTGATTTTGTCTTAATAATAACGGAAATAAGACGTAAATCACCACGTTTTGCTGTAATAGTGAATCCATATCCAGCCGTATCAGAACTTCCTGTTTTCAAACCATCTGACCCTTCATAAGCGAAAGCAGCACCTGATAACATCCAGTTCCAGTTTTCCATACGAATTGGCTTCGGATGATTATCCGGGAAGTTTCTAAATCTTTGTTTTGTATCCTCTAGCATTTCTGGATACTTTGTAATAATTGTTTTTGAAAGAATACCCATATCGCGAGCTGACATGGAGTTTTCTCCATTCGGATCAGTTCCTTCAGGATGTTTCCCTTTTAAATCAGCGTTATTTAACCCAGTAGCGTTTACAAATTTATATTTCTTTAACCCTAGTTTTTTTGCATGGTCATTTGCAAGATTTAAGAAGTTTTTTTCGCTTCCTGCAAGAAGTTCTGCTAAAGCAATACTAGATCCATTCGCAGAGAAGATAACGATAGAATGATATAATTCTTTTACAGTATATTGACGTCCTTTTTCAAATGGTACGTTAGAGAATTCGTTATTACGAGAGACTTCATAAGCATAATCAGAAATATTTACTTTTGTATCCCAAGTAATTTTCCCTTCTTTAATTGCCTCTAAAACAGCATAAACAACAATTAATTTTGACATACTAGCGATAGCTAGTAATTCATCTGGATTTTGCTCATGCAGTATTTTTCCTGTATCTGCATCAAATAGAAGTGCAGCGGCTGCCTCAATATGTATTTTTTCTTCCGCATGGGATGTTGTTACTGCTAAGGAAGAAATTGGCAACAAAAGCAATAGTAAAATAGACAAGATTTTCTTCATATAGATTATCACCTTCGCATCGGTATTTAGCATATAGCTCGTATCATTTTAGCATAACTTTATATATAAAAAGGTTACAATTTTACAAGAAATTTGAAAAGAATTTGTCGATTTTTGTTCAAATTTGCGGAGAAAAGAAGTTTTTTGAGGAGAAATATAGAGGGAAATAAAAAAAGGAACGAAATTCGTTCCTTTTTTACTATTTATCCAGCTATTGGCCAGGCAGCCCGATTGGTGAGGGCTGATTAAAGTTTCACTTTATATGTGTAAAAATTTCTCTACTTTTTCGTTCGGTAAAATGTTTCCAACGAAAAATGTTCCGAATTCACCATAACGAGCACTTACTTCATCGAAGCGCATTTCATATATAAGTTTCTTAAATTGAAGAACATCATCAGCGAATAATGTTACGCCCCACTCGAAATCGTCGAATCCGACTGATCCTGAAATAACTTGGCGTACTTTACCTGCGTACTGTCGACCAATTTTACTATGACTGTACATCATTTTTTTACGTTCTTCCATAGGAAGCATGTACCAGTTGTCATCACCTTGGCGACGCTTGTCCATTGGATAGAAGCAAATATGATTTGCTTTTGGTAATTCAGGATATAAGCGAGCTAAAATTTGTGGGTTTTGGTATGGATCTTCATCAGCTGGAAGATAGTTGCTTAGTTCAACAACAGATACGTAAGAATATGCAGGAACCATATATTCAGCTAATGTTGTTTTATTTAATTCTGTTTCAATTTCATTTAATTCTTCCATTGTTGGACGTAAAATCATAAGCATAATATCAGCTTTTTGACCAACAACTGTATACATTGCGTGACTACCTTTTTTTGCAGTAGCTACTTCGTTCCATTTTTCAACGACATTTAAAAATTCAGACACAGCTTGTCCGCGTTCGTCGCTAGATAATGTTTTCCATGCAGCCCAATCAATAGAACGTAAATCATGTAGACAATACCAGCCATCTAACGTTGTTGTTGCTTCACTCATTCTATTCACCTCAGTTAATGATAGTTTTACACGTTAACTATAGCATATATAGTTTTAAAATCATCTATATAAAGTTCCGGCACATAAAATTGTCACATTTATATTTATTAGAAATCGGGAGAAAATAAGGCTTAAGTAGGACATATTTTTCGGCTGAATTTTATGAAAATATAATCATTTTCATTTTATCTATTTTTTGGGAGCTATAAGTTTAAAATATAGAGGAAAAGCAGTATTCTTAAAGATAGAGTTTTTTAACATATGTAGGAGGGTTTATTCGTGAGCAACTTATTTACAACAGTAAAAGAAAAAGTTCAAGGAAAAGGCATTTCTATCGTACTTCCTGAAGGAACTGATGAAAGAATTTTAGGCGCTGCAGAGCGTTTAGCAAAAGAAGAGTTAGTAAAACCAATTTTAGTTGGTAATAAAGAAGAAATTAGCGCAAAAGCTGCTAGCATGAATTTAACATTAGCAGGCGTTGATATTTATGACCCAGCTACATACGAAGAAATGGATGCAATGGTAGCATCTTTCGTTGAACGCCGTAAAGGTAAAGCAACTGAAGAAGACGCTCGTAAAATCCTTAAAGACGAAAACTACTTCGGTACAATGCTTGTATACATGGGCAAAGCACATGGTTTAGTAAGTGGTGCAGCTCACTCTACAGCTGATACAGTTCGTCCAGCACTTCAAATTATTAAAACAAAACCAGGCGTTACAAAAACTTCTGGCGTATTCATCATGGTACGCGAAGAAGAGAAATATGTATTCGCTGATTGCGCAATTAACATTGCACCAAACAGTCAAGATTTAGCTGAAATTGGTATTGAAAGTGCGAAAACTGCTGAACTATTTGGCATTGACCCACGCGTTGCTATGTTAAGCTTCTCTACAAAAGGTTCTGCGAAATCTCCAGAAACAGAAAAAGTTGTAGAAGCAACTCGCATTGCAAAAGAAATGGCTCCAGAATTAACTTTAGATGGAGAATTCCAATTCGATGCTGCATTCGTACCATCTGTAGCTGAGAAAAAAGCTCCAGGTTCTACAATTAAAGGTGATGCTAACGTATTCGTATTCCCAAGCTTAGAAGCTGGTAATATTGGCTACAAAATCGCTCAACGCTTAGGTAACTTCGAAGCAGTAGGACCGATCTTACAAGGTTTAAACATGCCTGTAAATGATCTATCTCGTGGATGTAACGAAGAAGAAGTATACAAGTTAGCTTTAATTACAGCAGCTCAAGCACTTTAATTCTATAATGAATTGCTATGAAAAATGACCACCCTTAGGGTGGTCATTTTTATTTTTCTAAGCCAAGTGCTTTATTATTACGATCAATAATACGCTGTAAATTCGTCTCATATAAAGGAACTTCATCTACTGTTAATTGAGATGGTGTTAACTTTGGAGCGAATTGCTGTAATGTTTTTAAAAGACGCATCATTAAATCTTGTACTGTAATTGTTTCACCAAGTAATTCTGAGAGTGAGGCCATTGTACTCGGTACAATTTCAGGATACGTGAAGCGTGTTTCTTCTCCTTGAATTGCTACATTGTAAAAGTCGCGAACAAGCGCAGCGCGTTCCGATCCGCTTCCTGTAGCACATAAGTAAATTTGTACAGCAACCCCACCGCGAATACGGCGCTGAGAAATACCTGCGAATTTTTGGTCGCGAATACTTAAATCATAGCTACCAGGACAATAAGAACCAACAATTTCTTTTGCCTCGATTGTAACGTCGTAATCTTTTAACATTTCCTTAATTAAATGCCACATTGTATCGTATCCCAGATCAATATCGATACCTTTTTCTGTTTCTTGGAATAAAAGTGATACGTTTAACACACCTTCATCAAGTACGACCGCAAGTCCACCGGAATTACGAACGATAACATTGAAGTTGTTTTCTTTTAAAAAGGAAATACCTTCTTCTAAGTGTGGTAGGCGTGAATCTTGAATGCCGAGAACGATTGTATTGTGATGAACCCAAGAACGCATTGTTGCAGCGGATGCGCCATTCCCAATACTTGTGCATAATGTGTCATCCATTGCGAATGATTGCAAGGCATGGAATGTCGGTCCTAAACTAGACTGATCTACAATACGCCACTCTGGCTGAGATAAAATTGAACGGGAATTGCTCATATAACTAACCCCTTATCTTTAAAATGACAATCTCTATTATAGCAAAAAATGATGAAAGGAGTTTTCCCATATATAAAGAGAGATTTTAAAGTAAAAGAAGCATGTGTGCTTGAAGTGAAATAATAAAAAGGATGCATTGCATGCATCCTTTTTATTCTGCAATTTTTTCTAAATTACCGTTTCGATCCATTCGGAAAGAAGTTTGCGAACGTTCCTCATCATCCATTACTGCTAATTTACGAGCGCGGTTCATAATATTCATAAGTGTTTCGTAATCCTCTTGTACAGTATGAGATTGTTGTTCTAATTTTTCTAGTTTCTTTTCTAGTTCTTCATTTCGCAAGATTTGTGATTTAATTTCTTGTTTCAATCTCGTATTCTCGTTTTCAAGACCGGTTACTTTTATATTTGAAGATCCAACAGTTTGTAAAAAGTAAATAACATCTTGCATTGTGATAGAGCTTTTTACAGCAGGGATAGTAGGCTCTTGATATAGACTAGCTTCTTTATATTGTACAGTTGTTTCCTCTTGTACTAGTTCTTCATAATCAGTTATCGCTCCTGAAGCTGGTGGTGTATAAAGTAAACGTTTTTTCGCTTGTTCACCGCTCGCAGCACGCATTTTATCTTTACGATGTTTTTTTGCTAGTTGAAGAGCCTGCTCATAACTATAGCGAACAACGGCATTCCAGCGGAAACCACAAGCAGCGGATGTGCGATTTAACTGATCTCCTACCTCCTCAAATGCATTTAATTGCGTACTTCCTTCTCTAACATGGCGAAGTACCGTTTCAGCAAGTAATAAATCATCCTCGTCTGTCCAAGCATCTTGTCTTACTTTCATAGATTCAACTCCCTTTCTTTTTATGAACTTCCTATTTTTATAATGGGCAAAAAAATGTGCTTTTATACAAAGCTTTTAAAAATATGGTAGATTTCGATGAAAGGAATAAAGTGAAACTTTAATCAGTGAAAGTTTTTTCCGTCTCCCGCTGATTATTAGGGGTTTTTACGGGCAGTGGATTTTCTACCTAACTCTCTCACATTCGCCGAATTTTAAGGCGGAAGTCTTACTGCCCACAAACAGCGGGATAAATTTTGCCAAGAATGATGGAAGCTTCTGTAGGAGAGCATAAAAATATGTAGCTTTATATGAAGGAAAGAGCGTCGCAAGGAAACTTGCAACGAGCTTAAAAGAGCGGTAAAATACCATTTAGTGTTTATTTTTAAATGTACTTGAGAAAAGTTTAAAATAGAGGAAGTGTTATATAATGGGAAACGAATTTCGTGTGTGCGATGATTGTCAGGCAACGAACGTTAAAACGTTAATTCCGAAGTTAAAAAAAGTAGATTCATGTGCAACGATTGAAGTTGCATGCCAGTCTTACTGTGGTCCTGGTCGTAAAAAATCATTCGCATTTGTAAATAATCGTCCAGTTGCAGCTCCAACAGAAGATGAATTAATTGTAAAAATTGAAGCAAAGTTAAATAAGTAAGAAAAAGAAGAGTGAACAGACTACTCTTCTTTTTTTATACCCATAAGAGGAATGAGTTATTCTATGGAAGCTTAATTGGTTATTACTGATAGTCAGTGACAGATGGACATCAACTGTTCATTACATTGTCAATTTATATGAATTTGTATTTCGAAATAATGGTTGACAGCCTTTTGAAGCGGTGGGTAGAATAGAAAGTGTCTGATTCTGATAATCATTATCAGGAATAAGCCAATTCACCTATTTTTTTATTACTATTTGAGAATAAATTTCATTTTATTAAATATATGTTGTTGGTTAGGATGGTTGAGGGATGGAAGCGAGCGCAAGGAGTATAGAACAACAAGATGAGAGTGTTAAAGAGATTAAGAGCAGGCCGCTCATAGCTTCTATTATTTTAGTAGCGGGTACAATTTTGTTAGCTTTAAGCATGGCAGTTTCTATTTCGTTTGGCGCGGCAGATATTAGTTTAAAGACTGTATGGCAAGCTGTGTTTCAGTTTGACGGATCTATTACGCATCATAACGTAATTCAAGAACTTCGCATGCCTAGAGCAATAGGGGGCGTAGTTGCAGGTGCCTTTTTAGCAGTATCAGGAGCAATTATGCAAGGTATGACGCGAAATCCACTTGCATCACCATCGTTAATGGGGATTACAGATGGCGCTGTATTCGGGATTGCAATTATGTATGCATTCTTCCCTAATTCACCTTATTTAATGTTTGTTATCGCATCTTTTATTGGAGCTGCGTTTGGCGCAAGTATTGTATATGGAATTGGGTCTTCTTCACCAGGTGGATTAACACCTGTGAAATTAGCTTTAGCAGGTGCAGCAATTAGTGCTTTATTAGGGGCAATTTCATCTGGAATTGCGCTGTATTTCAATCTTGCCCAAGAGGTGAGTATGTGGAATGCAGGCGGAGTTGCTGGAGTGAAATGGCAAAGTATTAATATGTTAGTGCCAATTGGTCTAGTTTGTCTCTTTATTGCAATTATGATGTCGAGGTATATTACAATCTTGAGCTTCGGTGAAGAAATTGCGATTGGACTTGGTCAAAATACGACATTAATTAAATTTATCGGAACAGTACTTGTTCTTGTGTTAACAGGTTCTGCAGTTTCTATGGCAGGGTCAGTTGGGTTTGTTGGTCTTGTAATTCCACATATGACTCGTTTCCTAGTAGGCTCAGACTATAGATGGGTTATTCCATGTTCTGCAGTCTTAGGTGGATTGTTAATTGAGTGTGCAGATATGTTATCTCGCGTTATTAATCCACCATTTGAAACGCCAATTGGAGCAATTACAGCGCTAATTGGGGTTCCATTCTTCCTCTACTTAGCACGTAACGAAGGGAGAGGAAAAATGTGAGGACGAGCATTTTAACAAAAAAGAACGTTTCTGTTTTAACAATTTTAGTAGGATTAATCATTTCTATATTTTTTATTAGTTTAAATACAGGAACTTTTAAAATACCACCAATGGATGTATTAAAGTCATTGGTTGGACTCGGGGCTGAAGATCAGTCAGTTATTTTATTTGAATTTCGTATGCCGCGTATGGTTATCGCTATATTAGTAGGATCTGCGTTAGCCATGTCAGGTGCAATTCTGCAAGGACTATCAAGAAATCCACTTGCTGATCCAGGTATTATAGGTATTAACGCTGGAGCGGGATTAACGGTTGTTATATTCGTCTACTTTTTCTTTGGAAAAGTTGGGACAGGTACATTTTTATCTGTATTTATCCTTCCATTTTTCGCACTAGTTGGTGCGATATTAGCGGCAGTTATTATTTACTTATTAGCATGGAAAGACGGCGTTTCATCGACTCGATTAATACTTGTTGGTATTGCCGTTGCGGCTGGATTTGGTGCCGTTAGTTTAATTTTCTCTATGAAGATGACATCTAACGATTTTCGTTTTGCTACGATTTGGTTAGCGGGAAGTCTCTGGGGTACAGATTGGAAATTCGTATTAAGTGTACTTCCATGGATGGTTATTTTCTTACCGCTTGCTATTAGTAAAGCACACATATTAAATGTAATGAATTTAGGCGACTCTACAGCTGTTGGCCTTGGTGTAAACGTAGAAAAAGAAAGACGTAAATTATTATTTATTGCAGTTTGTTTAGCTGGTGCATCTGTTGCGGTGGCGGGCGGAATAGGTTTTATCGGTTTAATGGCTCCTCATTTAGCGAGACGCCTTGTTGGTGGTAAACATCAAATCATGTTACCAACTGCAGCATTAATAGGAACGTTCTTGCTTTTATTTGCAGATGTAATTTCAAGAAGTGTGTTGCCAACTTCAGAAATACCGGTCGGTCTTGTTATTTCTGTAATTGGTGCACCATATTTCATATATTTACTTATGAGGACCAAATAAAGGGAGGCTTTTTGTATGGCAACTTTAGCAGTTGATTCGGTATCTGTTGGCTATAATGAAGGATTAATTATTGATGGATTAACAGTTGAAATTCCGGAAGGAAAAATTACAACGATTATTGGACCAAATGGTTGTGGGAAATCCACATTATTAAAAACGGCTTCTCGTATTTTGAAGGCGAAAAAAGGCACTGTTTATCTTGATGGAAAAGCAATTGAGAAACAGCCAACGAAAGAAATCGCAAAGAAAATGGCGATCTTACCACAAACTGCAGAAGTGCCAACAGGCCTTACTGTGTTTGAACTTGTTTCATATGGACGTTTTCCTCATCAAAAAGGATTTGGAACATTGAAAGAAGAAGACTATCGCTACATTCATTGGGCACTTGAAGTGACGGGAATGACAGAGTTCGCAAATCGTTCAGCAGAAGCCTTATCAGGTGGTCAACGTCAAAGGGTATGGATTGCGATGGCTCTTGCACAAGGAACAGATTTACTTGTGTTAGATGAACCAACGACATATTTAGATATGGCACATCAACTTGAAGTATTAAACTTACTGAAGAAATTGAACCAAGAAGAAGGTAGGACAATTGTGATGGTTATTCACGATTTAAATCATGCTTCTCGTTTCTCTGATCATATGATTGCATTAAAAGCAGGTAAGTTAATGAAACAAGGAACGCCAGATGAGGTTATGACAAGTGAAACACTTCGTAACGTGTTTGAGATTGAAGCGCAAATCGTTCCATGTCCAGTAAACTGTAAACCGATTTGTTTAACATATGATTTAGCGATGATTAGTAATCAATTGCGTAAAAAAACATAAGTAGAACCCCCTCGTAAAGAGGGGGACTTCTAATGGACGTTGAGCTTCTTACTTATAAATGGGAAGTTGAACGCCCATTAGAATGGGTCATTAACAACGGTTAATAAATATATATTGATTAATTGTTATTTTTGTTTCTTATAGTTCATCCTAAATTATAAGATAAATACAGCCAGAAGGAGTGGGAACATGAAGAATTTTAAAATGGCACTATTAGCAATGGTACTAGTGGTTACTTCTGTACTATTTGCAGCTTGTTCTAACAAAGAAGAAGAAAAGAAAGCAGATGCGAAGACTGAAGAGCGCACTGTAAAACATGCAAAAGGGGAGATTAAAATCCCTGCAAATCCAAAGAAAATTGCTGACCTTAGTGGTTCAACAGAAGAATTATTAATCTTTGGTATGAAACCAATTATTACAGCTAATACATCTCAAGAAAAAATTGATGCACATATTGCAAATAAATTAAAAGACGTTAAACCAGTTGGTTCTGCTTGGGGCGATAAAATTAACATCGAAGCAGTAGCTGCTGCAAAACCAGACTTAATTCTTGTAAATAATCGTCAAGAAAAGATTTACGATCAATTATCTAAAATTGCACCAACAGTTATGTTAAACACTCCATTAGATCAATGGCGTCCAAAGTTTGAAGAAGTAGGCCAAATTCTTGGTAAAGAGAAAGAAACAAAAGAATGGTTTAAAAAGTATGATGAAAAAGCAAGCAAATTACATGATAAAATTATCGCTAAAACTGGTGATGCAACATTCATGAAAATGGCTGCATATCCAAATGCATTCCGTGTATATGGTGACTACGGTTACGGTAGCGTAATCTTTAATGATTTAAAATTACCAGCAGTTAAAGGTACACCAACTGATAAACCATTAGTACAAGTACAAAAAGAAGCTTTAATCGATTACAACCCAGATTACTTATTTGTATTTACAACGGGTGACGGTTCTCAGCGTCTAAAAGAATTCCAAGAAGAATCAATTTGGAAAAACATGAATGCTGTTAAAAATAACCACGTATTTACAATTAAAAATGAAGATCTAAACAAAGGTTACTTCCCACTAGGAAAAGAAATGATCTTAGATGAAGTTGCTGAGTTCGTTTTAGGAAAATAATGTATAAAAAGAAATCACTTTTACTTCGGTAAAGGTGATTTTTTCTTTATATAAGGGCAATTAATACAGTCTTTCATTTCTTTCTGTTTCCTATTTCGTTTATAATATATAGTAAGAATGCAGTAAAGAAAGGGGGATGTCGAAAAGTGGTATATTTAAACGACAAACTCAGCGAAACAAAAGTGTTTAAAGACCCAGTACATAAATATGTGCACGTGCGTGATCGTGTTATTTGGGATTTAATCGGAACGAAAGAATTTCAACGCTTGCGCCGTATTAAGCAGCTTGGAACAACATTTTTTACATTTCACGGTGCAGAGCATAGTCGCTTTACCCATTCGTTAGGTGTATATGAAATTATTCGTCGTATGATTGATGATGTGTTTGATGGCAGACCGAACTGGAATGCTGAAGATAGATTGTTATGTTTATGTGCAGCATTACTTCATGATGTCGGTCACGGCCCATTTTCTCATTCGTTTGAAAAAGTATTTTCATTAGATCATGAGAAATTTACGCAAAAGATTATCGTAGGAGATACGGAAATTAATCGTGTATTAAGTCGTGTGGATAAGGACTTCCCGCAAAAAGTGGCAGATGTAATTGCGAAAACATCTACTAATAAATTAGCGATTAGTATGATTTCAAGTCAAATTGATGCAGATCGTATGGATTATTTATTAAGAGATGCTTATTTCACAGGTGTAAAGTACGGGAACTTTGATATGGAACGTATATTGCGTGTCATGCGTCCGTATGGGAATCAAGTAGTTATTAAAAATAGTGGTATGCATGCTGTTGAGCATTATATTATGAGCCGTTATCAAATGTATTGGCAAGTATATTTCCATCCGGTAACGCGCAGTGCAGAAGTTATTTTAACGAAGATTTTACACCGTGCTAAATCATTGCATGAGAAGTATTATGCGTTTAAAAATCATCCTGTTCATTTCTATTCTTTGTTTGAAGAAGAAGTGACAGTAGAGGATTATTTAAAGCTAGACGAGAACGTAATGTATTATTACTTCCAAGTATGGCAAGACGAAGAAGATCCAATTTTAAGTGACTTATGCCGTCGTTTTATGAATCGAAATCTATTTAAATATGTAGAGTTTACAGATAAGCACGGTTTAGATAATTGGATGGAGCTAAGCAGCTTATTTAAAAAGATTGGACTAGATCCAGAGTATTATTTAGTTGTTGATTCAACATCGGATTTACCATATGACTTTTATCGCGCAGGAGAAGAGGAAGAGCGTCTGCCAATCTTACTCCTTATGCCGAACGGGGAACTTAGAGAGCTTTCACGTGAATCGGATATTGTTGAGGCGATTACGGGGAAGAAGAGAACGGACCAAAAGTTATTCTATCCGCATGATTTAATCTATGAAGATGGAAGAAAAGGAAAATATAAAGAGAGAATTATCGAGTTGTTAGAAGGCAAGAAATAAGAAGCAGCTAATGGCTGCTTCTTATGAAAGAACTTGAAATTATTTGTCGCTTAAGCGTTTTCCGCCAACTGCATAATGGTTTTTAGACATTTCTTCGATGAAAACAACGATGTTTTCTTCAGGAGCACCAGTTGTTTCGCTTACTGCTGCTGTTACTTTCTCAGCAAGAGCTTTCTTTTGTTCCTCTGTGCGTCCTTCTAGCATTTTCACTGTTACGTATGGCATGTACAATCGCTCCTTTTATGTAAGTTACACTCTTATTATAGCGGATTATGGGGAAGAACAATCGGAAAAAAATAATTTCTTTTTTGACATATTGAAGAGGAGATGAAGTATGGATCAGTTATTTAGATATCCATTGCACGAAATTCCGTTAGTAGCAATGGCGATTATTATTGCACTATCCGTTCATGAATTTGCACATGCATATGTGGCATATAAATTTGGGGACGATACAGCGAAAAAACAAGGGCGTTTAACGTTATCACCGATGGCCCATTTAGATCCTATCGGGATGATTGCAGTATTAATTCTTGGATTCGGTTGGGCAAGACCGGTGCCTGTTAACCCGTATAACTTTAAAAGACCACGTCTTGCAGGGATATTAGTTTCTATTGCAGGACCGATTAGTAACTTAATTTTAAGTGCGATTGGTTTAATTATTTGGTATAGCTTATTAACATTTGGCGTACTAGACTCAATTCCATTTGCAGTAGCAGATACATTAGGTCGATTCTTCCAAATTTTTATTATGCTTAATATCGTTTTACTTGTATTTAACTTATTACCGATTCCGCCACTTGATGGATATCGCGTTGTGGAAGATTTAGCACCAGCAAATATTCGTGCGAAAATGACACAGTATGAAAAATATGGAGCAATTGCGTTATTAATTCTTGTTATTACACCGCTTAGCAATTACACAATTCAACCTATTTTCAATGTTGTCATTCCGTATGTATTCGTATTTTTACAAAGTATCATTGCGCCTATTTTTGGGCTTTTATAATTTTTAAGTGAGGAGGAAGTTACATATGACAGAGAAAAAGAAGAAAATCGGTTTTAATATCGTGAAAAATGATTCAACAGATGGACATGGTGGATTTGGTGTTGGGGCATTAAGCTTAGAAAACATTTCACCTGTATTTGTTGATGTACTAGAGAAAACTGCATTCGTTGATATCGGTGCGATGCATGCGCGTAGTACAGTAGAAAAAGGAATTAAGTTTTTAACAAATAAAGATGACGTTCCAAACGGAAAACCATTTTGGCTTGTTTGGGTAACAATTGAAAGAACACCGAACGGTGCTTATTACGCAGGGGTAACAGCTTGTGAAATGACAGTAGACCGTGAAATTCGCCGCGGATATAAATCACTTCCAGAGCATGTAAACAAAATGGATAAATCATTGAAGCGTCACATTATGGTTGAACATATGGATGAATCTTCTAAAAAAGTACTTGGTACGTTCTTGAAAGAACATAATGAAGCGATTTGGAACGAGTCTAGTGAAGAATTGCGTCATGCATTATTAAGTGAATAAAAAAATAGCTGACGGATGTCCGTCAGCTATTTTTTTACCAAGGAAGATATTTTTTCCACCAACTTGTTTTTTTCTTTTCTTCACTTGTTTTTTCAAATTCCTCTTTATCATCGACATGATCCATACAATATTCAGTAGGCTCGGTGCCTTTGGCGAAATACATTTTAACTGAAATTGGACAGTTCTTTGTAGCAATCTTGCCGTTTTCTGGGTTAATATTAACGGCTACGACATCACTTGGTTGTTTAAAATCCTTTTTAGGCTGTCCATCTAAGCCTTTCTCCATCGTATCGGTCCATATTTTTTTCGCATATCCTTGTTCTGCTACGTTTGAAATAGATTTAGGTTGATCGTATCCAACCCATACACCAGTTACAATTTGCGGAGTGAATCCAATCATCCAACTATCGGTTTCAGTAGAACCAGACTTTCCGGCATATGTTCTTGATAGTTTTGATAACATAGATTGACCAGTTACAGCGGCATAACTGCTTAATTTTTTATTAAACATACCAGTCATCATTTCTTCCATCACAAACGCTTTGCTCTTATCGAGAACTTGTTTGCTCTCCAAATGAGCATCGTATAACATGTTCCCTTCATGATCCATAATACGGCGAATAAAGATAGGTTTTACTTCTTTTCCACCGTTTGCGAACATACTATAAGCATTCACCATTTCAATTGGTTTTACAGGAGACGTACCGAGAGCTAGGGAAGGCACATCTTTTAATGCACTCTTAATTCCGAATTGCTTCGCTGTTTTTGCGAGCGTGTCATCACCTAAAAATAAATTTGTTTTCACAGCGTATATGTTATCAGAGACTGCGAGAGCTTGTGCCATCGTTACGAAATCATCTGCGTAATAATCTTTATAGTTTTTCGGTTTATACTTTGAAACACCGTCACCTAAAGTGAATACAGTGTATTCGCTTTTTAAGCGCGTAGCAGGGGTGAATCCTCGTTCCAAAGCTGCGTAATATAGAAAGGGTTTAAATGTAGATCCAGGCTGACGGACGGCTTGTGTAGCCCTGTTAAATTGACTCGTATTATAATCAGTTCCTCCAACAAGAGCAGCCACTTCACCTGTTTTTGGATTCATAGAGACGAGGGCAGTTTGTATGTTTGCTGTTTCAGGTATATGATCTTTGACAGCTTGTTCTGCTACAGATTGTAACTTAGGATCTAACGTTGTATAAATACGTAAGCCACCTCGTTGTAAGGCTTGCTCATCCAGTCCGATATCCCGAAGAAGAGAAGCTTGTACAGCATCTTGGAAATAAGGCGCAACCTCTGCTACTTTTTTCGTATCAAGTGAGGCAAAAGTTAGCGGTTCCTTTTTTGCAGAAGCTGCTTGCTGCTTCGTAATATAACCTTGTTCTACCATTTCATCTAATATGAGAGATTGACGTCCTTTAGCACGTTCTTCTTTTAAAAAGGGAGAGTAGACACTAGGTCCTTTCGGGATTCCTGCAAGCATACTGGCTTCTGCTAATGTTAATTCTTTTGCTGTTTTATCGAAATATAGACGAGACGCAGCTTCGATGCCATAAGCACCATGTCCGTAATAAATTGTATTTAAATAACCTTCTAAAATATGATTTTTATTATAATTCACTTCAAGGCGGACAGTATACATTGCCTCTAATAGTTTCCGTTTCCACGTTTTATCATGATCTAAATATAGATTACGTGCGTATTGTTGTGTAATTGTACTAGCACCTTGCACTTTTGCCATCGCTTTTAAATCAGCAACAATTGCACCTGCAATACGTTTCATATCGAAGCCATGATGCTTATAAAATCTTTGGTCTTCAATAGAAAGTGTCGCTTCTTTTACATAGGGGGAAATTTCATTAAGAGAGACATTGTAACGCTTTTGTATTTCGTTACTTTGTCCAATAACTGTATCATCATTCGCGTAAAAGACGCTTGTTTGCGGGACTGCGACAGGAGGTGGTCCCATAATTTTCGCAACTATAATAATAACAAAAAAGGAAAAAACGAAAAAAAGAACACAAGAAAACATTACGGTGAAGAAAAGACGTTTATATTTTTTAAGTTTTGGATTCATAGTTTGATTCATCTTTTTCAGCCCCTCATTAATACAAACATTATTGTATTAGTATTGAGGATTTTCATTTATTTTAAACAATGAAATTTTGAAAACAAAAAAGCCCCTTCAATTAAGAAAGGAGCTCAAAGGCACGTGCTGGCCAATCGGTGATGATGACATCTACACCATAATCAATTATCGTTTGTAAATCTTTGTATTCGTTAATTGTATAAGGGCGGAAAACGTACCCTTGTTTTTGTGCTAACTGTACGAATTCTTTAGTTAGTAGCTGAAAGTTTGGATGTAAACCAGTTGCTTCTCTAATTTTTGCTTCAGCAATAGGATCAGCAAGTGGCGTATCATATAAAATTGCCCTTGGGATTTCAGGAGCTATTTCTGCTAATAATGAAACAGAGTCATGGTTAAATGATGAGAATACAATTTGATTAGAAAGATGATATTCACGAACAAGTGCAACAACTTTCTCTTCAATATTTGGGTAGTGAATCACATCTGTTTTTAATTCGATATTTAGTTGTAAGTTCGTTGTGGAAAGCCAGATGAAAACTTCGCGTAACGTTGGGATTTTTGCTTCATGGAAAGAAGGATCTTTATGGCTACCAGCGTCCAATGATTGTAGTTCCTCTACCGTTTTTTCAGAAACAATCCCTGCGCCATTTGTTGTGCGATCAACTGTTTCATCGTGGATTACGACAAGTTCGCCATCTTTTGATAGATGAACATCAAGTTCAATCCCATGAGCGCCAATGCGTTCAGCTTCTTGGAAGGCGATCATCGTATTTTCTGGATGTGTTCCTTTTACCCCGCGGTGAGCGAAAATAAGTGGTTTATTCATGTGAAAATCTCCTTATCATCTCTTTTCCTTCATTATGAAACCGCTATGAGAAAAATACAATTTATATGAAAAAAATTTACAAAAGTCTAACAGTTGCACAAAAGTTAACGTTAACGTAAAATGTAATAATTGAGTGAAGGGAGGAATAAACATGTATAAAATTGATGAAGTAACAAAGCAAGTTGGTTTAACAAAGCGTACACTTCGTTATTATGAGGAAATTGGTTTAATTCATCCCCCGGAGCGTAGTGAGGGGAACATTCGGCTTTATACGGATGAGGATATTGCAAGAATTAAAAGGATCGTGGAAGCGAAAGAAGTATTAGGAATCACGCTTCAAGAAATGCAACATTTCTTATCGTTAAAAGAAAGAATGGAACAAAGAAGAAATAGCGAGAATCCTCGCGACCGCGAAGTGATTCAAGAAATTAAAGATATGCTTGAGAAACAAGTGCAAACGTTGGATGAAAAAATGGAGCAAATGCAGCGTGTAAAGGCAGAACTTGAAGATAGTTTACATCGTGCAGTGACATTTTTAGAGAGCATAAAAGGAGAATGATTGAAATGGAGAGCAAACAAAAACTAGGGAGATTGATTACAGTGGTGGCTACTTTCCTTGCCTTTTCTGGTATAGGGGTAGTCGATCCAATCTTGCCAATTATTGCTGAGAAAATTGGTGCAACACATTGGCAAGTTGAAATGTTATTTACCGCATATATTTTAACGATGGCAATTATGATGTTACCAGCTGGTATATTCGCATCAAGATTTGGTGATAAGCGCATGATGACAATCGGTCTTGCAATTGTAACTGTATTTGCGTTTATATGCGGTATATCGCAAACGATTGCTCAATTATCTCTTTTCCGTGCTGGATGGGGATTAGGAAATGCGATGTTTTTTGCTACAGCAATGACACTTTTAATAGCATTAAGTAAGGAGGTTCATGAAGCAGTAGGATTATATGAAGCAGCTATCGGTTTAGGAATGGCAGGTGGCCCATTGTTAGGTGGTATATTAGGTGGACATTCTTGGCGTTACCCATTTTTCGCAACGAGTATTTTAATTTTCTTAGCATTTATTTTAGTATTCTTTTTTGTAAAAGAACCGGAGCGAAAAGTGAAGCGTAAAGCAGCGGGCGTAGGTGAATTACTTAACTTGGTGAAATATAAACCGTTTATGCAAGGTGCGATTTCAGGGATGTTATACTACTACGGATTTTTCGTCGTGCTAGCATATTCACCACTTATTATGCATTTATCAGCTATTCAATTAGGTTTTGTATTTTGTGGATGGGGATTAGCGTTAGCTTACGGTTCCGCAATTTTAGCACATAGGCTAGAAGGAAAATATGAACCGAAAACATTGTTAAAAGGTAGTTTACTCGTATTTGCGATTTTCTTAATTGCATTATTCTTTGTGAAAATTATGTGGTTACAAATCGTATTAATTGTCCTATCAGGATTAGCATCTGGTTTAAATAATGCATTATATACAAGCTATGTAATGGATATTTCACCTTATGAAAGATCTGTTACTTCAGGTGTTTATAACTTCGTTCGTTGGTTAGGAGGAGCGATTGCTCCCATTTTATCAGGAGTTATCGGACACACTGTTTCACCACAAAGTCCATTTTTAGTCGGTGGAGTTGTTGTATTAGTTGGTTGCGTTATGATCTTAATTCCGATTCGTAAACCGGTAGAAATAGAGACAAAAGCCCTTTCTTAAGAAAGGGTTTTCTTTCCTATTACAAGGCAAACCCTTTCCACATATATGTTAGAACCCTCTGACTAAAATATATTTTCGGTATTTTTGTACTTTTAACTATACATTTTGGATGTTTTGTTTTATTTTTGTTAGGGGACATTAATGATGTCCCTATTATAAATTTGCATTGAAAGGCGTGATTGTACGATGGAACTATGGTTCACTGAAAAACAAACAAAACATTTTGGGATTACGGCACGTATTAACCGCACATTACATACGGAGCAAACAGAATTCCAAAAACTTGATATGGTTGAAACGGAAGAGTTCGGAAACATGCTTATTTTAGATGGCATGGTCATGACAACAGAAAAAGATGAGTTCGTTTATCATGAAATGGTAGCGCACGTACCTTTATTTACACATCCAAACCCTGAAAACGTATTAGTTGTCGGTGGTGGTGATGGCGGTGTTATTCGTGAAGTGTTAAAACACCCAAGCGTAAAAAAAGCAACTCTTGTTGAAATTGATGGAAAAGTAATTGAGTACTCTAAACAGTACTTACCATCAATTGCAGGCGCATTAGATGATGAGCGTGTAGAGGTGAAAGTAGGAGACGGTTTCCTACACATCGCAGAAAGCGAAAATGAATATGACGTAATTATGGTAGATTCTACTGAGCCGGTAGGACCAGCAGTAAACTTATTTACGAAAGGTTTCTACGCTGGAATCTCTAAAGCGTTAAAAGAAGATGGTATTTTCGTTGCACAAACGGACAACCCTTGGTTCACACCAGAACTAATTACAACTGTGTTCAAAGACGTAAAAGAGATCTTCCCAATTACTCGTTTATACACAGCAAACATTCCAACGTATCCAAGTGGACTTTGGACATTCACAATCGGATCTAAAAAACATGATCCACTAGAAGTAAGTGAAGAGCGTTTCCACGAAATCGAAACGAAATACTACACAAAAGAATTACACAATGCAGCATTCGCATTACCGAAATTTGTTGGCGATTTAATTAAGTAAGAGCGTTAAATTGAAATAAATAAAGTGTAAGTAACTCATTTAAGGTGTTTGTCTAGAAGGCTTGAACATGCTAGTTACTTACACTGCTACAAATGAAGTAGTCTTCTTGTGATAACAAGAAGGCCCAGGTAAATCGAGAAAGAGGAGCAGTACGCTCCAAATTTGAGAAATAATGAAAGGTTGGGATACCTTAAGTTCCACATAAGGAGGAAAAGAATATGCGTTTTGATGAAGCTTATTCAGGTAAAGTATTTATTAAAAGTCATCCAAGTTTTGAAGAGTCAAAGGCGGTTATTTATGGGATGCCTATGGATTGGACAGTAAGTTTCCGTCCAGGATCTCGCTTTGGCCCTGCACGTATTCGTGAAGTATCAATCGGTCTTGAAGAATATAGTCCGTATTTAGATCGTGAACTAGAAGAGGTAAAATATTTTGATGCGGGTGATATCCCATTACCATTCGGAAATGCACAACGCAGCTTAGACATGATTGAAGAGTATGTATCAAAACTTTTAGATGCCGGTAAGTTTCCACTAGGTCTCGGCGGTGAGCACTTAGTGTCTTGGCCAATTTTTAAGGCAATGGCAAAAAAATATCCGGATTTAGCAATCATCCACATGGATGCTCATACTGATTTACGTGAATCGTATGAAGGGGAGCCTTTATCCCACTCTACACCAATTCGTAAAGTGTGTGATTTAATTGGTCCGGAAAACGTATATTCTTTCGGAATTCGTTCTGGAATGAAGGAAGAATTTGAATGGGCGAAAGAAGTAGGTATGAACTTATACAAATTTGACGTATTAGAGCCGTTAAAAGAAGTATTACCGAAACTTGCAGGACGTCCAGTCTATGTCACAATCGACATTGACGTATTAGACCCAGCTCATGCTCCTGGAACAGGAACGTTAGAGGCTGGAGGTATCACATCTAAAGAACTATTAGATTCCATCATGGCAATTGCAAATTCAAATATAAATGTAGTTGGAGCAGACTTAGTAGAAGTAGCTCCTGTCTACGACCATAGTGATCAAACACCAGTCGCAGCAAGCAAATTCGTGCGGGAAATGCTGCTCGGTTGGGTGAAGTAAAAGTGAAGCCGACTGTTTAGACCTGGTGACTAAAGTTCTTAGACGCAAGGGTCTAGGAGGCGTAACTGGATAGAATAAAAGCGAAAGCGGCTCGCCCAGAATCGCGGGCTTTTATTTTATCCGTTATGTGTCGGTAAGTCGATATATTAAAAAAATCGTCGATATAATCCCATTTACCATAGCAAGACATGAAAAAAAGAGTTATTCTCAAAAGGTGAGAATAACTCTTTTTCTTATGCAACCTTCTCTTCTGAAGCAATGCCGCGAATTTCATCAGCAGAGCGGATCGGATATTTGCGGAACACAATAGATCCGATGTATCCGACAATAGTGGTAACGATTCCACATAGTACAGCAGCGATCGTTACTTTTATAACGTCATTAAATCCAAACAAGACGAGAAGCCCTGGAATTGGTGATGCTGTTCCTGGCGCATTATTAACGAGCTGGAATAGCGATGTAATAATACCAGCAAGCGCGCCGCCAACGAAGTTTGTCATATAGATAGGAATTGGATTTGCTGAGACAACATCGGCTTGTGTTAAAGGCTCGATTGCTACAGCGATTGTATCTTTCTTTGAACAAATTTTTAATCGTTTAAAGAAAATAAAGTTCATCGGGGCTGAGGCCGCAACGGCAAGACTACCAATTGCCATTGGTAAACCTGTTAATCCAAGCATTGCAGTTAGTGCCATAGAACTTAATGGAGAGGTAGAAATAACTGTTATTAATCCACCAAGCATAATACCCATAATGATAGGACTTTCTGTAGTTGCAACTGAAATCATAGAACCGATTTTACCAAGTGTTGCGTTAACGAGTGGATCCATAAGCATGGCCATTCCACGTGAGATTGGTGCAGCAATAAATAGGATTGCTAAAAACTCTACACCAGCTGGTAATTTCTTTTCGAGAAATTTCACGACGAAGGCACAAACGTATCCAGCAAAAAATCCTGGTAAAATACCGAATCCACTAGTAGCGATACCGATTAAAACAGCGTATACGGGTGAAACGCCGATTGCTAATGCTACTAAAATTGCTGCTGCGACACCGCTCATACTACCAGAAGCTTCTCCTACTGATTGTAAAAAGTCATTATGAAACATTTCTCCACCTATATAACGGTGAAATGCTTCAATAAGAAAACTTGCGATTGCTGCATTAGCTAAAGCACCCATCGCCTTCATTCCGTAAGGCACACGGTAACTGAAAAGTGTAAATAGACAAAGTACAACAAGTAATAGTGCTAAACCTTGCAAGATAGCCATTTGAAAACTGTCTCCTTTGATTTTTGTAATAAAAATTTGTATCATTCAATAATAATATAAAAGTTTGTGAAACGGAAAAATTTTTTATTGGGAAATTGCTGTAAGGTGAAAAACCCTTACAATAATGTAAGGAAAGTGTAAGGCATTTCGATAGAGTATAGTATGCTTTTTTTCGTATAATACAGGTATAGACATACGGTTAGTGAGAAAGTAGTGCAAACAGGAGGCGCATTTATGAAATTGGTAATTAAAGTTTTAGCTGTGTTCGCCATTATTTTAGGAGGAACAGCATATTATTTAAATACGAAAACAGAAGGTGTGCATGCTTTTGTAGACAACTTCTTTTCAAATAAAGAAATACAAGATTATTATGCTGTTATAGATAAAAGCGAGAAAAAAGACGATGAATATTTGTATACATTTAAAGGATATACAGAAGATGGAAATTTACAAGTTATTAAAAGAATGGTGAACCGTGAATTGCATACGGGTGCTTTTATAAAAATTTATGCAAAAGGTATGCAGGGAAAAGGATGGGCTGAAATCCCGAAAGAATCAATCCCACAAAAAGCGTTGCAAAAAATAGAAAAACCATAAAAGGAGCGAATCGTTCGCTCCTTTTTTAGTGCGTTAAGATGGTGATAGCTGAACTTTCTTTATTAGAAATGATTTTTGCACGTCCGCCAATTGGGAAAGTAAAGATCGGAGTTGTATGTCCGAAACTTGCATTCGCAATAATAGGGATATGTACAAGTTCAGGCTTTGAAGTAATCATTTCTTGAATGTCCTCTATCATACATTCTGCTCCTTTTTGCATTCTCCCTATAACGATACCTTTTACGTATTCAAAATCAGTTTGCTGCATAAGAGAATGTAAGTATCGATCGAAAGTTTTAAGTGTAGCTTTTCCTGTTAAACTATCTTCTTCAAGAAATAAAATTTTATCTCGTAAGCTTGGCATATACGGAGTACCTTGTAGTAAATGTAAAGTGCTCATATTTCCGCCAATAATATCCCCTGTAGCTTCTCCTTCTTGAATCGAAATATATCCTTCATTTTTAATAAATTCTCGATTTTCCTGATCTATATACCAAGAATCATCACTCCACGTTTCGGATGGTAGGATTTCAATAGAATCATTAGAAGTTAAGCATTTAAAAAAGTAATCGGTTGTATACGCGAGACCTTTCTCCATTCCAAATGAAGAGAAGTGAGGACCTGAATATGTAACAAGACCTGTTTTTGTATAAAGTGCGTTATGTAAAGCAGTAATGTCAGAATAGCCGCAGAAAAACTTTGGATTTTCGCGAATTAAATCGTAATCGAGATGTTTCAATAAGCCGTTAGAGTTATATCCGCCAAGTGTCGTCAAAATTGCTTTTACATTAGGGTCTCTAAATGCTTCGTGGAGGTCTTGAACACGTGAAGAAATAGAAGAGGAAGCGAATCGATCTATCTCATCAGCATATTTTGAGAATGTAACTTGAAAGCCCATGTCGGTTAATCTTTTTATAGCAAGGTTTCTGTTTTCATTTGAGACAATACTTAAACTACAAGATGGTGAAATAACTCTTATTTCATCCCCTTTTTTTAATTTTGTTGGTATCACAACATTCACCCCTTTAATTAAAAGAATATTTAGATTTAAAAAATATTTTATCATATCAAATAAAGTGAGGGTGAATTATTTTTTGAAAAGGAGTTTTCCTGATTTTTCAGCAGACAGACAGCATCTTTTTTTGATATGATAGGAAAAGTGATTTATTATAAGTAGTATTTAATATCTATAACATTTGAAAGGTGTGCAAGACGTGAAGAAACAACTTGCAGGCTTGCCGGTACACGTTCATTTCGTAACAGAAATCCGTGAAGGGGCGAGGAAGGAAACCGTTGCTTTTGAAGCAAATGGTCAATACTATGTAAAAGGTCAAGGTACATACGTAACATTCCAAGAGCCGAACGAACAAGGCGAAGTGAAGACAATTATAAAAATTCAAGATGAACAAGTTCTCATTATGCGTTCAGGTGCTATTTCTATGCGTCAGACGCATGTGAAAGGTGAATGGACAACTGGTACGTACACGAGTGAACTTGGTACGTTTGCACTGCAAACGAAAACTGATAACGTTCTTTTTAAATGGTCGGATGAAAAGAAAAAAGGACAACTCTTCTTAACGTACGCATTGCTTCTAAGTGAACAAGAAGCTGGCAGATATACAATTACAATTAACTTGAAGGAGGCAAAATAATGAATTCTTTAGAACAGGTAAAAGGATTGATTAAAGAAGAAATTCAAGCTGCTGTATTAAAGGCAGAATTAGCAACAGAAGAACAAATTCCAAACGTTGTATTAGAATCTCCAAAAGATAAAACAAATGGTGATTTCTCTACAAATATGGCAATGCAACTTGCACGTGTTGCGAAAAAAGCACCTCGTATGATTGCAGAAGAATTAGTTGCAAACTTCGATAAAGCAAAAGCTTCTATTGAAAAAATTGAAATCGCTGGTCCTGGTTTTATTAACTTCTATATGGATAATAGTTACTTAACAGACTTAATCCCAACAATCGTTAATGCTGGTGAAGCTTACGGTGAAACGAACACTGGTAAAGGTGAAAAAGTACAAATTGAGTTCGTATCTGCAAATCCAACAGGTGACCTTCACTTAGGACATGCACGCGGTGCTGCGGTAGGTGACACTTTATGTAACGTATTAGCAAAAGCAGGATACGATGTATCTCGTGAGTACTACATTAATGACGCGGGTAACCAAATTCATAATTTAGCTCTTTCTGTTGAAGCTCGTTACATGCAAGCGTTAGGTTTAGATAAAGAAATGCCAGAAGACGGTTACCACGGTGCAGATATTATCGGTATCGGTAAACGTTTAGCTGAAGAGTTTGGCGATCGTTATGCGAAAGCTGATGCAGAAGAAAGCTATGAGTTCTATCGTTCATACGGTTTGAAATATGAGTTAGCAAAACTTCAAAAAGACTTAGAGAGCTTCCGTGTTAAATTCGATGTATGGTTCTCAGAAACATCATTATACAAAAATGGAAAGATTGATCAGGCTCTTGCTGTATTAAAAGAGCGTGACGAAATCTTTGAAGAAGGCGGCGCAACTTGGTTCCGTTCAATGACTTACGGTGACGACAAAAACCGTGTATTAATTAAAAACGACGGTTCTTACACATACTTAACGCCAGATATCGCTTACCATCGCGACAAATTAGAGCGTGGTTTCGATAAATTAATCAACATTTGGGGTGCTGACCACCACGGTTACATTCCTCGTATGAAAGCTGCGATTCAAGCACTTGGTTACGATAAAGACACATTAGAAGTAGAAATCATCCAAATGGTACAACTATACCAAAACGGTGAAAAAATGAAGATGAGTAAGCGTACGGGTAAAGCAGTTACACTTCGTGAGCTTATGGAAGAAGTAGGCGTGGACGCAATGCGTTACTTCTTTGCAATGCGTAGCGGTGATTCTCATTTAGACTTCGATATGGACTTAGCTGTATCAAAATCTAATGAAAATCCAGTATACTATGCGCAATATGCACATGCTCGTGTATGCAGTATCCTTCGTCAAGGTGAAGAGTTAGGATTAGCTACAGGCGGAGACGTGAACTATAAACTTGTTACTTCTGAGAAAGAAGTAGAATTACTGAAAAAACTTGGTGAATTCCCAGCTGTAGTTGCGGATGCAGCGCAAAAACGTCTGCCACACCGCATTACAAACTATGCATTTGAATTAGCTGCAGCACTACACAGCTTCTACAATGCAGAGAAAGTATTAAACCAAGATAACTTAGAGTTAAGTAAAGCTCGTTACGAATTAATGAAAGCAGTACGAACTACACTTCAAAACGCACTAGCAATCGTAGGAGTATCTGCACCAGAAAAAATGTAATAGACAAAAGAAAAGATGCTTATTTTTGTTTAGAAGTGATATACGAGTTGACATAAAAACATCTATTCAATGTATAGACTGATTAGATGTCAAAGAAAGAAGACCAATGAAAAGCTGTATGGCTTGATAAGGGGAAGTTGAAACAGAAAAAGAGATGGCAAAGCTATCTCTTTTTCTGTGCCCAATTTTCTAATCTAAATATATGTGATAGTGATGAAGTGAAAATAGAAAAATACCAATTAACTATTGATTTTTAGGAACGATTCTAGAATAATAGACTGTTGGGGGTAAGATTATCAAAATCCATATATGTATTATTAGTTGTTGGAATGTTACTAGGAAATGGTGTGATTGTTTTGAAAGATATTGTTACAGCTATGCCAAATACTAAAATAACAATGCATCTAACCAAGTATCTAAACAATTAGTAATCAATCTTGAAAACTTCCAACTTAGTCAAGAAACTAGGGGTGGTATGTTTAAAATAGTACATATAGTACAATTAAAGTTTTCATGATTTGATAAAAAATAATGAAAGGATATAAATCTCTCGGTTTTGATAGTATCATCACATATAAGCTCATTTTAATTCTTCGACATAGCCATGGAACCCATTAGGCAAAGTGTTTTTTCTCGACACTCATTTATATACTCCAAAAATGAAAAGGCTGAATTTCGTATTTCTATACGATTTATATGAAATCAGTTGACAATCATACCCTTTTTTAGTTACCCCCAAATTCGTTCCACTGTATTCAAATTTGGAGAATATGACTTTCATCTTGCATAGGCAACCAATACTTCATCCAGAACGTTTTTAATTATATAATGCTTCTTGTTCTATTTGTTTCGGTGTGTAGGTTGGTTGTGTAACTAAACACAAAACGTTTTAACATATGCCCAATTTCACCTCAACTCATAATGACAGAAAACGCACCTTCAATGACATCTTTTAGAATACGAGTATCCTAGCATGTTTCACAGTCGTAACCTTCTTCGGCGGATATGCTAAATTCGATTATAGATTGTACTTCTTGGTATTCTTTAGGAGGATAAGTAAGGAAGTTGTCCAAATGCATATTTACTGTGAAATAGCTCTTCCATACTTGTCGGCAATGAATTTTTGTATTTATAGAGCAAGCGTTTGCGTTGGTGATGATAATAGCTATCAAACATATTTTAGTAGAGTGGCTTAATGACATTGATATAGTGGAATCTTTGTCATAGTATATTTGTTCTAGAATCTAGAAACATTTTATAGGGAGGATAACAGAAAGCATGTATTTAAAAAGGATAACTTCAATTTTTTCGATTATAATGATTTTCATGTTTACTATAGGTCAGAGTCTTTTACCTATAGTAGCAAACGCACAAGAATTAAATACATTAGGACTTGTGGATAGTTTTAAAATTGATAAAACAGATCTTTCTATCGGACAACGGACTAAAGTAACTATAAACTTCAGTGAAAAAGATAGTCTTAAGATGAAGCCTGGAGACACACTAACATTAACACTGCCTCCAGAATTAAAAGGATTAAATACAGAGTTTCTATTAGATGATTATGGTACTTGTAAAGTCACTGCAGGTACTGTGGTATGTACATTTAATGATAAAGTGAGTACACATCAAAATATTAAAGGGTATTTAAACTTTTTTGTGGAAGCTGCTAATGTAGGAACGGATGAAAAGAAAGAGATTGAAACCAATTTCGGTACAAATGTAGATAAGCAATCTGTAACAATTACCGGCCCAAGCAGTGGTGGGGGTACAGATCCTGGAAAGCCACCATTTTTTTATAAAACTGGTGATATGAACTCAGGTAAGAGCGATGAAGTACGTTGGTTCTTGAATATAAACTTGGCTAAAGAAGAGTTAAGTCGTGATATTGTTGTGACTGATAATTTACAGGAAGGTCAAACACTTAATAAGGATAGTTTCTATATAATTGTAGATGATTATATAGGTCGTCGATCTTTAACGCTACAAGAGCTTGAAAAGCAAGGTTACGGAACGATTACCTTTACTGGAGACAAATCATTTAAAGTTGTGCTTAATAAGGGTAAAGCGCGTCTTGCCTCCTTTTCGATTGGTTATACATCTACTATAACGGAAGCTGGGAAGAAGCAAGAGTTTTTTAAGAATGATTATACGATTGATTACCAAGTTCTAAACAAGGAACCAGTTACCGAATCGGGTACTCATCCAGTCGAAAATATGATAGCTGGCGGTGGTGCTGAAGGTAATGTGACTCCAAAAGGAACACTAAAAATTGTGAAGCATATTGAAGGGGATGAAGAAAAAGTAATCCCAAATGTTTCGTTTAAGTTGTATAAAGAGTCTGATGAACAAGTTGGAGATGTATATAAAACAGATGAAAAAGGGATAATTGAAATCCCTAATTTACAACCAGGTAAATATTATGTGAAAGAAGTTTCAGCTCCAGACTATGTTGATTTCGATCCTCAAGCAAAAGTAATTTTTGAAGTTAAATCAGATGCTGTAAATGGAGTTAAGTTGCCAATTCCGAATAAGGTGAAAACTACATCTATTGCAGGGACGAAGACGTGGAAAGGCGATAACGAGAAAGATCGTCCAAGTTCAATCAAAGTAGAATTACTACAAAATGAGGAAGTAGTAAACACGAAAGAAGTAACAGCGGCAGATGGTTGGAAATACAAATTTGACAACCTAGCAACGTATGATGCAAATGGAGTAGCGTACAAGTATGAAGTAAAAGAACAACCGATAGATGGATACACAACAGAAGTAAACGGTTATGATATTACAAATACAAAAGTGGTACAAAAAACCAAAGTAGAAGGAACGAAAACATGGAAGGACGGAAATGCGGAAGGTCGTCCAACGATGATTAAAGTAGACTTACTACAAAGCGGTACAGTGATTGCGACGCAAGAAGTAAGCGAAGCAACAGGCTGGAAATATGAATTTAAAGATTTGGCGATAAACGATGCAGACGGAAAAGCATATAAGTATGAAGTGAAAGAACAAGCAGTAGCCGGATACGAATCCAAAGTCAATGGTTATGACATCACGAATACAAAAGTAGGCAAGACATCAGTTGCAGGAATGAAGACGTGGAAAGGTGGCACAGAGGAAGAGCATAAAGCCATCAAAGTAGACTTACTACAAAATGATACAGTGATTGAGACACAAGAAGTAAGCAAAGAAACAGGTTGGAAGTATGAATTTAAAGATTTAGTAGCGTTCGATGCAAATGGAAAAGCATACAAGTATGAAGTGAAAGAACAGCCAGTAGCCGGATACCAATCTGACGTACACGGTTATGACATCATAAATACAAAAGTAGGCGAAACAAAAATAGAAGGAACGAAAACATGGAAAGACGATAACGCGAAAGATCGTCCGGAAATGATCAAAGTAGATCTTTTACAAAACGGTAAAGTAGTAGATACAAAAGAAGTAACAGCGGCAACAAACTGGAAGTATACGTTTGAAAAACTGCAAGCATACGATGCAAACGGAGTAGCGTACAAGTATGAAGTGAAAGAACAGCAGGTAGCCGGATACAAGTCTGAATTAAAAGGTTATGACATCACAAATACAAAAGTAGGCGAAACAAAAATAGAAGGAACGAAAACATGGAAAGACGATAATGCGAAAGATCGTCCGGAAATGATCAAAGTAGATCTTTTACAAAACGGTAAAGTAGTAGATACGAAAGAAGTAACAGCGGCAACAGAATGGAAGTACACATTTGAAAAACTTCAGGCATACGATGCAAACGGAGCAGCGTACAAGTATGAAGTGAAAGAACAAGCAGTACCAGGATATGAATCCAAAGTAAGTGGTACTGATATCACAAATACAAAAGTAGGCAAAACAAAAGTAGAAGGAACGAAGACATGGAACGACGGAAATGCAACAGACCGTCCGACAATGATCAAAGTAGACTTACTACAAAACGGGAATGTGATTCAAACACACGACGTACTAGCAGTATTGGGTTGGAAATATATATTCTCAGATCTAGAAGCATATGATGCGGAAGGAAAGGCTTACGAGTATACAGTGAAAGAACAGCCAGTACCAGGATATGAATCCAAAGTAAGTGGTACTGATATCACAAATACAAAAGTAGGTCAAACAAAAGTAGAAGGAACGAAGACATGGAACGACGATAACGCAACAGATCGTCCAGAAATGATTCAAGTAGACCTCTTACAAAATGGTACAGTGATTGCGACGCAAGAAGTAAGCAAAGTAACAGATTGGAAATATGAATTCAAAGATTTAGTAGCGTATGATGCAAATGGAGTAGCGTACAAATATAAAGTGAAGGAACAACCGATAGCTGGATATGAATCCAAAGTCAACGGTTATGACATCACAAATACAAAAGTAGGCGAAACAAAAGTAGAAGGAACGAAAACATGGAAAGACGATAACGCGAAAGATC
>NZ_JAAMNK010000119.1:0-297 GCF_011066025.1 Bacillus sp. EKM202B
ATTGGAATGGATGTGGGACTAAAAGATTTCGCCATTTTGTCAGATGGAACAACCTATAAAAATCCGAAGTTTTTTCGGTCATTAGAAGAGGAGTTGGCGAAAGCACAGCGTGTTCTTTCTAGAAGAATAAAAGGATCTTCTCGCTGGAATAAACAGCGAGTATAAGTAGCTAGAATTCATGAATATATGAAGAATGCTAGAAAAGATTACTTGGACAAAGTCTCAACTGAAATCATCAAAAACCACGATGTTATCGGTATAGAGGATTTGCAAGTATCGAATATGTTAAAGAATCAT
>NZ_JAAMNK010000120.1:0-291 GCF_011066025.1 Bacillus sp. EKM202B
TCGTTTTGTATTCAATCACTTCCTATCTCTATGGGATAATGCATACAGAGAAACAGGAAAAGGTTTGACATATGGTACATGCTCTGCCAAACTTCCTGCCATGAAAAAAGAGTTTGTTTGGCTCAAAGAAGTGGATAGTATTGCGATTCAGTCGTCTGTTCGCAACCTTGCGGATGCGTATACACGCTTTTTCAAAAAACAAACGAGTGCCCCCCGTTTCAAATCTAAGAAAAACAACGTACAATCTTACACCACAAAACAAACAAATGAAAACATTGCCATTGTAGGAAA
>NZ_JAAMNK010000121.1:0-285 GCF_011066025.1 Bacillus sp. EKM202B
TAACGTCCTAACGGACTGTTTGAAGTGGGAGATTCCTGCGAACACCGATTATCCACCGGTTATCTTAGCAGGCTCTACCCGTAGTCCCTACGGTGAGAACATAAGTATCTTGTACGTTGACTCACCACACTCCCTACTTTAGCTTGGTTTTCGCAACTTCGGCAAGTGTGGGCGATAGAACGTTGAAGATTTTACGGTTGCAACGTTTTTCTGCAACCAACCTCATATCTTCAGTTTTCAAAGAGCAATCTGTACAAGTAAATGATAGCAAACATGTTGGCCTAT
>NZ_JAAMNK010000122.1:0-265 GCF_011066025.1 Bacillus sp. EKM202B
TACATTTAAGGCACAGCAAAAAGCAAATCCAGGTGTTCAGTTACCTGTCAAAGTATTGTATGAAGAGAACGGAAAATGCGTTGTAGAAGTAAAAGAGTTATCTCCGAATTGGGGAGCGTTTGCTTTCGATATTTATAATAAAAACGGTGAACAAGAACAAATGGATATTCGTAAATTCACACAAGATCTTAACGAATATGAAGAAGAAAATGCAGCAACAAAAAGTCCGAATAAATTAGTTCAGACGATTTTTACCGATCAAAGT
>NZ_JAAMNK010000123.1:0-263 GCF_011066025.1 Bacillus sp. EKM202B
CGTGGACCTGATGCCATTAAGCGAAGGTCATTCGCAATTTTAGACATGTTCATCATACATACTTTAAGTGCTGCAGATACTTCTGTGTATGCATCCGTATTTTGCGTTGCATCTACTAAGTCTTCTGCACCAACAAGTGGTAGTTCACTAATTGTAGCAAGATGTTTTATAACTGCTTCAATATATTCTGGATCTGCATTTAGGCCTGTACCAACTGCAGTTGCTCCCATATTTACTTCATATAAATGTTGACGTGATTGCTT
>NZ_JAAMNK010000124.1:0-261 GCF_011066025.1 Bacillus sp. EKM202B
TCCGCAGTAGCTCAGCGGTAGAGCTATCGGCTGTTAACCGATCGGTCGTAGGTTCGATTCCTACCTGCGGAGCCATTGGAGAGCTGTCCGAGTTGGCCGAAGGAGCACGATTGGAAATCGTGTATACGTCACAAGCGTATCAAGGGTTCGAATCCCTTGCTCTCCGCCATAAGGATTTATAATATTTGGCCCGTTGGTCAAGTGGTTAAGACACCGCCCTTTCACGGCGGTAACACGGGTTCGAATCCCGTACGGGTCACC
>NZ_JAAMNK010000125.1:0-259 GCF_011066025.1 Bacillus sp. EKM202B
ACCCTGAGAATGAGACGATAAAAAACACCTCTCTAAATCGTAAGTATCAGTTATGATTTTAATGGAGGTGTTTTTCGTATGGGGAAAAAGGCGCATTATCCCGCCGAAATAAAGTGGAAAGTAGTTGAAATGAAACACCAAGGATTCAAAAATAAAGAAATTATGGATGCCTTAGGAATTAGACATGTGGCTCAAATTAAAACTTGGATGAAATGGTATCGTGAAGGCGAAACCTATCGGTTTGAACAATCTATTGGAA
>NZ_JAAMNK010000126.1:0-259 GCF_011066025.1 Bacillus sp. EKM202B
TTCCAATAGATTGTTCAAACCGATAGGTTTCGCCTTCACGATACCATTTCATCCAAGTTTTAATTTGAGCCACATGTTTAATTCCTAAGGCATCCATAATTTCTTTATTTTTGAATCCTTGGTGCTTCATTTCAACTACTTTCCACTTTATTTCGGCGGGATAATGATTCTTTTTCCCCATGCGAAAAACACCTCCATTAAAATCATAACTGATACTTACGATTTAGAGAGGTGTTTTTTATCGTCTCATTCTCAGGGT
>NZ_JAAMNK010000127.1:0-257 GCF_011066025.1 Bacillus sp. EKM202B
TTAAATCTCCGTTGTATTCTATTTTTAGCTACCACTGGTTCATGACCGAGCACAAATATCTTTTTCTTTTTTCTAACTCGAGATAATACCTTGTATTTTCTCATGATACGTAGTACTTTTTTATGATTCATTACGATGTTAAATTGATCACGTAGACAAGCTGTAACCCGACGATATCCATACCGATATTTATGATGTTGACATATTTCTATTACGGTTTTTTCTTCATGATTAGTTACTGTTTTCTCCTGCTTTTT
>NZ_JAAMNK010000128.1:0-256 GCF_011066025.1 Bacillus sp. EKM202B
CGCGCCCGAGAGGAGTCGAACCCCTAACCTCTTGATCCGTAGTCAAACGCTCTATCCAATTGAGCTACGGGCGCATATGGTGCCGAGGGCGGGGGTCGAACCCGCACGGTGGTCACCCACCGCAGGATTTTAAGTCCTGTGCGTCTGCCTGTTCCGCCACCCCGGCATGTCATATTGAAAATTGGAGCGGAAGACGGGATTCGAACCCGCGACCCCAACCTTGGCAAGGTTGTATTCTACCACTGAACTACTTCCG
>NZ_JAAMNK010000013.1:0-134232 GCF_011066025.1 Bacillus sp. EKM202B
GAACCATTTGATACTCTTCGTGAAAAAATTGTACTAGATCTTACTTTAAAAGTTTTACAAGTACAACAAGTACAAGTATAAAACTAAAAAAGCATTGTCTTTGATAAAAAGACAATGTCTTTTTTATTATTATAAAACATATATAATGATGAAATGGTCGCGTACAAAAAACATATTTTTATGAATTTCATTAGACGGGGGGATGGTGATGAAAAATCCATGGGTTGGTCAGGAAATATGGAACAAAGTTTATAAAGGGAAAAAGCTGAATGTTCAAGATGATGCACGCGAAATAAGAAAAAAGGAAAAAATTGAAGAAACAGAATCAGAGAAAGAAGATAAAGCAATTGAATTAAAGAAAGAAAGTAAAAAAACAGAATCAAAAAAGGGAGATAAAGCGATTGAATTAGAGAAAGAAAATAAAGAAACAGAATCAAAAAAGGGAGATAAAGCGATTGAATTAGAGAAAGAAAATAAAGAAACAGAATCAAAAACGGGAGATAAAGCGATTGAATTAGAGAAAAAAAGTAAAGAAACTGAGTCGAAAAAAGAAGAAGAAACAATTGAATTAGAGAAAGAAAGTAAAGAAACTGAGTCGGAAAAAGAAGAAGAAACAATTGAATCAGAGAAAGAAAGTAAAAAAACAAAGTCAAAAAAAGAAGAAGCAGTTAAATCCGAGAAAAAGAGTAAAGAAACAGAGTCACAGAAAAAACGTCAAGATTCAGAATCAAAAATAGAGACCTTAGTACGTTCAAAAATAGTAAAAACCCCATTTTCTATTATTTCAGATGTGACTAGTTTTATAAAATTCCCTAATATGAATGTGAAAAATCAAGAAGTATTTGTATTTCGGAATCAAAAAGATGAAAGGGGTCGTGAATTGGATACTAAGTTATTAACTACAGTGCAACATTATCAAGGAGAAGTTAATTGTAATTTAGTTTCTTCAAACCTTTATGAAAAGAGAGTGCTTTTAGAACTTTCTAATCAAAAAATAAAAAGTAATATGGAAGAGAATTGGGTAGGAACATCTTCGTGGATTCCTATACACGGAATAATTTTAGATAAGGAAGATGAAGGAGGAGTAAATAATTATATACCTGCGAAATTACCAATAGAAATAGGGAAGTATAAAGGTGAAATTAATTTACGAGAAAAAGTGGTATTTAAAGAAAAAGTTATAGAAATAAAAGAGGTGTCACAGGAAATTATTTTAACAAAAAAAGAGTTTTTATTACCAAAAATAATAAGGAAAGGAAATAATCCATCTAAAATTGAAAAAGGGAGCTTACTCGTAGAAGGTTATATTTTTCAATGTATTGAATTTATATCGGAACGAAGTACACCGCATGATAACGCGTATCAGTTAATACAAAACCTTGTATTGGAATTAACTGTGCAATTGTTACAAGAACAGGAAGTTTGGGTGCGGATTAGATAATTAATCATCTCTACATCAATTAGTTAAAAATTTCTTCAGGAAAATGTATTAGAGAAACTTAAAAATAATGCTAGCAAGTTTGTAAATGAGCTTGCTAATAAGCGTTTGGGAAAGATATGAAATACAATTGATGGATCGCTTTAAAAAACTAATTCTTTTAATAGATGAAATGGATAAATCTTTGTTAAAACATGAGGTGTAACACAAAGTGTATCCACCCCCATTATAGAAAACTTACAATTTAAACAGTAATACATGTTTATCATAATGTTTTAAACACCAATTATATTTTTTTAGAATAATTGGATGGACAACTTCTTTCGTAGTATCGACCTCAGTATAGCCATATTTCTTATAAAAGTTTTCTAGTTCCTCAAAAGGAAGACAATACACATTTTGTACTTGTAATTTTTTCGCAGTTTCTACTAAAAATGAAACAAGTTCCCCAGCTAATTGTAGACCTCTAAATTTTGGGAGAATAAAAATCCCACCCATTTCTATAGTATTATCATCTATTTTGATTAGTCGTCCAACACCTGCGTACTCATTGTTGTATGTAATGATTGCAACTTTATCTCGCTTTAAATCGCTCCGTACAAATCCTATTGATTCGTATTGATTATTAATCCATTCTAGATCATTATATGTAGCCAGTTGAATACTCATATGCATCCTCCTTCAGAAAACTTTTACTATTTCCATTATACATAATATATTTTCAGGAAAAAGTGGTTAAAATGGCATGATTTTTATTAACAGTTCAAGTTTTGGAGAATAGTGCATACAATATAAAGTGTTTTCCTTTCTTCATTTAAGTTTTACGTATATAATTTAAAAGTACTATTTTTATTTTATTATTTTATATTTATAACAGAATAGAGGTTTAAAAATGGGTGTTAAAATCATTACGGATAGTGCGGCGGATTTACCGGTAGAATTGCTGCAAGCATATGATATTGATTTAATTCCACTCCGTGTATATGATGAAGCAGAAACAGAGTATTTAGATGGAGTTACATTAGAGTCAGTTACATTATTGCAAAAAATGAGAGAAGGCGCTGTTTATAGAACATCATTGCCTTCACTTGAAACTTTCCAAGAAAAATTTGTTTCTTATGCAAAAGAAGGTAACCCTTGTATATATTTAGCTTTTTCATCTGAACTGTCTGGTACATATCAATCTTCAATTGTCATTAAAGAGGAAGTAAAAGAAACATATGCAGATTTAGATTTGGAGATTATTGATACGAAATGTGCTTCGCTTGGTCAAGGGCTTGTCGTTTTAGAAGCTGCTAAAATGGCGAAAGACGGCGCATCAAAAGAAGATATTTTAAAACGTGTCGCTTTTTTAATGAACCATATGGAACATATCTTCACTGTGGCTGACTTACAGTACCTTGTTAGAGGTGGACGTTTAAGTAAAGTAGCAGGTTTTATCGGCGGTTTATTAAACATTAAGCCGATCTTAAATGTGGAAGAAGGAAAACTTGTACCACTTGAAAAGGTAAGAGGGAAAAAGAAAGTACTTGGCCGAATTGTAGATATTATGGAAGAGCGTGGGAAAGAACTTAAAGGTCAAACAATCGCAATGACTCATGGCGACGACTTAGAAACAGCTGAAGCGTTAAAAGCATTAATTACGGAAAGATTCGGCTGTGAAGTATTTATCGTAAATACAATTGGAGCAGCAATCGGTGCACATACAGGACCTGGCGTTATAACATTATTTTTCTTAAATGAAGTAGAGTAAAGGATTGATCTTTTGATCAATCCTTTTTTATTTTTAATCTGTGATAATTGGTCGATATGGTATTGGTGAAGTGATACTTATATCAGTAATCGTGTACAGAGATAATAAAGTTGTTTAATTTACAATAAAGTCGTTTAAAACACAATAAAGTTGTTTAAAAACGCCAGTCATGTTATTCAACAATCGAACTATATAACGAAACGATTTCTTGTCAAAATTAAAAATATTTGAAATAATTGTTATTAAGTTAAAGGAGGGCGATTACAGAAAAGGTGATACGACTTTCTCTTACTTAAGAATTGTGGAATAGTTAAAGAATCCGATTAATTATATTCCGAAAGGGTGTGTGTAATATATTATCAACTAATGTTTTTACTTATAAATCTAAGGATGGACAAACAGTAATAATTAGAGAAGCTAAAGAACAGGACGCAGAAAGAATGCTAAATGCTGCTTCAAAAGCTTTAATAAATGCTCCATACATGCTAAGTACGGTTGAGGATGTAAAAAAGATGAGTGTTGATGCTATTCAAAAAACGTTAAAAGCTTATCATGAAAATCCAAATTATGTACAGTTTATTGCTGAAGTTGATGGTAAGTTAGTCGGTGCAATCGATTTTAAGAACGGAAACAAAGAAAAAATTAGTCATCAAGGGGCTTTTGCGATGACCATACTACCTGAATATCGAAATTATGGTATTGGAAGAGCTCTTCTAGAAACGTTAATCAATTGGGCTAAAAATAACAGTAAGATTGAAAAAGTTTGTCTTGAGGTAATGGAAGATAATCTAGGTGCAATCCAGTTATATAAGAATCTAGGATTTTTTGAAGAGGGTAGAAAAGCAAAGGGTGTAAAATTGGATGACGGCTATCAAAATTTAATATTAATGGCTTTATTCGTTTAAAATTGAACATTATTCAACAATAGGCGCTATTGTTGAATAATGTTCAATTTTAAACGACTTTATTGTTATATTTTTAAGTACAGTGAAGTATCTTATATCGAAAATTATACATCTATATTTTAACCCCGTCCTAAATTTAGAACGGGGTTATGCTTGTTTTAGGTTTAAAAGTAAATAACTTTATTGTCTTTTTTACACATCGTATCATTCATGTGTTTATGCTATTTGTGATTGAGTGGTGAAAGAAACGAATATAAATCTAGTCCTGCTCATCAAAAAACGAAATATTTAAAGATATTAAAAAATTGTAGTTTCATATATAATTGGGTAGGGAGAAATATCTGTAACTATTTGTAAAAATAGGAGGCGGCTATAAAAATGCATGAAATTGCTAGGTGGGATTTAGATCGATTATATTCGTGTGAAGATATTATATTTCCGATATTAGAGTTGAAAGAACAATATATAGTGACAAAGGATGTGGAAATCCTTTCAAAACTTATACAGGCTATTGAAAATGCAGAATACTATTTGTATTGCCGATCGGCTGAAGAAAGTGTTTCATCTGACAATACTATATTGACTGTGAAAGTAAAGGAACTAAAAAGTGAAGTACAGCAAGTAATACAACAAAGTGAGGTGGCAATTTCTGATAATATTAATACTAGGTTCATAAAAGATGAACTAAATGCGTGGGAAAATATGTACATACAATTAAGAAATAAGATAGAAATAGAGCACAATAATAAACAATTATCATTTGGTCAAGCAAATCATATTGCAATGAATAGTGATAATGAAAAGGAAAGGTTAGAAGTATTCGAGTTACTTACAAGTGCTTTGCATAAGGAAAAAGAAATCTTTGCTACTGTATTAAATCAAATAGGGCGATTACGTAATACAAAAAGTAACGAAATAGGGGATAGAGAGATTTTAACACAATCTCTCCAAGCGAATGAAATCTCTGAAACTGTATTATTACAAATGTGGGATGCGACAGAAGAAAATCTAGATAAATTAGCCAGCGTTTTAAAAGTGTATAAGAACGGAAAAGCTTTCATTACATGGCATGAACTTATGACAGTAAAGGAAAATAATGAGGCTATTATTCCTTTTTCAGAAGCAGTACAAAACATATATGATGCATTAAAAGATATTAATGAAGAATTAGCAGAATTTGCACGTAATGCGATAGAAAGTGGATGGGTAGATGCTGAACCGAGAGAGAATAAACCACCAGGTGGTTTTTGTGCTCCATTTTTCATTGAGAAAGAATCACGAATCTCCATGCGTTATGATGGGAGTATAGATAGTGTAAGAGTACTTGCTCATGAGCTAGGACATGCTTGGCATTTTTATAATATGAGTTTTGAACACTCTACTTCTTTTTTAGATGATTATTTGCCAATGAGTACAGCTGAATCAGCGTCTATTTTCTTTGAAACAGTACTCATAAACTATTTAATCGAAACAACAAAGTGTATAGATATGAAAAAGTCATTACTTAGCTGGAAAATAAGAAATACTTTTAATTATGTTATGGCCATTCGAGCATCATTTCAATTTGAGAAGAATTTTTATGAAAAATGTAAAGAAGGTCCCATAAGTGCTGACGAAATTGAGAAGTTATCTATATTGGCACAAGAAGAAGCATATGGACATGCTTTAAGTGAATATCAGCCGTTCGTGTGGATTAAATATATTCAATTTTATATTGCGGATGTTCCTTTTTACAATTATCCGTACACATTTGGATATTTAGCAAGTTTTAGTTTATTAGAAATAGCGAAGCAAAACTCAAGTACATTCCATTTAAAGTATAAAGAATTTCTACGAGAAACAGGAAAAGCTCCAGTAGAAGAGCTCATGAAAAAACATTTTCAAATAGATATAACAAGCTATGAATTTTGGGATAAAGCTTTTATACAAATTTCTAAAGATATTGATGAATATTTGCAGCTTATGTAAGGAGAGGATGACATGTTTCAAGCACTAATTTTCGATATGGACGGAACGTTATTTCAAACAGATAAAATTTTAGAAGTATCGCTAGATGATACTTTTAATCATTTGCGGTCACTACAATTATGGGATGCAGTAACGCCAATTGATAAGTATCGTGAAATTATGGGTGTGCCGTTACCGAAAGTTTGGGAGACGTTATTACCAGACCATTCTATTGAAGTGAGAGAACAAACAGACGCATTTTTTTTGGAAAGATTAATTGAAAACATAAAGAGCGGAAAAGGTGCTTTATATCCGAATGTAAAAGAAGTATTTACGCACATAAAAGAAAATAATTGTTCAATATACATCGCTAGTAATGGCTTAAAAGAATACTTACAAGCAATCGTATCTTATTATGCTTTGGATCAGTGGGTTACTGAAACATGTAGTATTGAACAAATACAATCGCTAAATAAAAGTGACTTAGTCAAAACCATTTTGAGCAAATATGATATAAAAGAGGCAGCCGTAGTTGGAGACCGACTATCTGATATAAATGCAGCGAAAGATAACGGTTTAATTGCGATTGGATGCAATTTTGATTTTGCACAAGAAGATGAACTGGCTCGTGCCGATATAGTAATAGATGATTTAATGGAGTTGAAGGGAATATTGTCTGAAGTGCAGAATACGCATGCTACGAATTGAATAAGGTAACAACCATAAAAATGCTCAGAATAAATGATTCTTGAGCATTTTTATATATTTTTATATTAAGGGAGGGAATTTACTTGAAAGATATACATATTCAACAAATAGAAAATTTAATGAAATATGAAATTAGTCATCTCGTTCAGGACAGTAAGGAAGGAGGTTTTAACTTCCTAATAAAATTAATAAATGAATATGAAAACAAAATAAATGTATTTAATAAAACTGGAGAATGTTTATATGGTATTTTTCAAGGGGAAAAGTTAATTGGAATAGGAGGGCTAAATGAGGATCCATATACAGAAAATAATAAGATTGGTAGGGTAAGAAGATTTTATATTGCAAAAGAATACCGAAGGAAAGGATTAGGGAGGTTACTGTTAGTGCGAATTTTAAGTGATGCTAAAAAATATTTTAATATCGTTGTCTTAAATACAGATACGGAACAGGGTGACAAATTTTATACTTCGGGTGGATTTGTGAAAGGGAAAAAATATGTAGGAGCGAGCCATTATTTGAACTTATATAAAAGGATGTAGTGAATTATTATTTATCCACTTTGATAGAACTTTTGTTCTATTTTTATGTGGATTGATGATATAATTCATTTGAATCTATTATTAGAATGGGGAATTGGATGATGGGAGAAAATAAAATTATTCATGATTTCAATGAATATTCAATTTGGTTAAATACATTGAAAGGTATGAAAGAAGAATTGTGGGTGGCACCAATATCAGAGGGGAAATGGACTATTGGTGAGATTGTATCTCATATTATGAATTGGGATGAATGTCTTTTAAGTAAGGTCTTACCATCAGTGAGAGAAGGAAAGGGAGTGGAGTTCCCTGACTTTAATACATATAATAAAATAGCCTCTATTTATGCCAAATCGGGTATATCTAAGATGAAACTTCTTGAAGAAGCAAAAACAAAAAGAGAGTTACTCGTAAAAGAACTTAGTTTATTGCCTGCTGGAAATCTAAAGAAACCTGTAACTGCCAATGGAGTATCACATTGTCCTCATACTGGAACGCCGTATTCTCTTATATATATTATTAAAGAATTTGTAGATCATGATAAACATCATAAAAGACAGGTTATGCATTTTTTTAATGAAAATCAAGTTGTTAACCGATAAAGAAAGATCCTGCAAATGATATTTGTGGGATCTTTCTTAAATTATAATGTAACATTCATTTGTTTCAATAATCTATTTGGATTACCTTTTACATAATAAAAATGCGGATTATTCTCATCATCATATAGCATAATATAAGGTTTTTCATTTTGTGGGAGCAGTATAAGTACTTCGTCTATTGTAGTATGTAACCATTGATTCGTAATAGAAATAGGTTTAGATAAAGGGATTTTTATCATATGTCCATCTTTCGGAACGACGTTTAAGTTTTTAAATGGTCCAGTTATTGCTTTAGCGTATTGAACTGCTTCTTTTTGGATTGCTGGATCTAAAGATTGTTTTTGAATGACCATTTCTTTTTTGCAATCAAACACTTCAATTTGTTGATTTGTATTTGCGAGCACATTTGTTGATAATAGGAAGAAAAGAAGAGAAATGAACCCGATTTTTTTTTTCATAATACAACACCTCATCTTTACTATACCCTCAAAAGGTTTAAATATTTTTCTGTCACATACATGTAACAAAGAAGTTGTATGATACAATTGGTTTTTGTTTAAAAGTAATGGAGGATAAATTATGAAAGTATTGATTGCAGATGATGAACAAGATATGTTGAAAATTTTAAAAGCTTATTTTGAAAAAGAAGGCTTCGAAGTTTTATTAGCAAAAGATGGAGAGGAAGCACTTCAAATTTTTTATGATGAGAAAATAGATTTAGCTATTTTAGATTGGATGATGCCGAAACATAGTGGTATTACAGTCTGTCAGGAAATAAAAAAGAATTCAAGTGTAAGAGTGTTAATGCTTACGGCGAAAAGTGAAAGTGAAGATGAATTAGCAGCGCTTCAAAGCGGGGCAGATGAATATGTGAAAAAACCATTTCATCCAGGAGTACTAATTACCCGAGCGAAAAAGCTTGTACAACAGGATGATGTAATTCAAGTGCAAGATGTAAAGATAAATTTCGCCAAAAATAAAGTATATAAAAATGATATAGAATTAGATATTACAAAAACAGAACTAGAATTAATAAAGTGCTTTTTAAATCATAAAGGAATGATTTTAACGCGTAAAAAATTGTTAGATATCGTATGGGGATTTGACTATTTTGGAGAAGAGAGAACGGTTGATACACATGTGAGGAGATTGCGTAAAAAAATCGGAGAGAATATTATAAAGACGCATCGTGGTTTAGGTTATAGTCTGGAGGAACAAAGTGAATAAACTTGGAAAAAAGCTATTTTTCAGCATTTCTTTAACGGTTATTCTTATTTTTATGATCTCTTTATTATTAATTAATTATCTTTTACCGAAATATAATATTTATAAAACACGTGAAAACTTAAATAAATTTACAATGCAAATACAAAATACATCAGTAAAAGATTTAGAAGATGTTATCCATACAATTGAAAATGAAAGTAATGTTTCAATTGTGTATACGCCAATCAACCAGTCAATAGTTGATATGAACGAAGCACTACACACAAAACTTATGAGAAAGAAGGTAACATTAAATAAACTGTGGATTACGAAAGACGAAGTCATAAAAGTGAAAACGGAAGGGCAATCGAATAAACTATATGATCAAGGAAAGGTAAAAGCAAGCTTTTTTGCTAAATATATTGCGAAAGATGATACGATAATTTTAATTGGGACTTCTATTGCAAATTCAAATGAAATTATTAATACGTTAAATACATTCTACTTATACATTTTGTGTTTCTCACTCCTTCTCATTATTTTACTTGTGTGGATACTTTCAAAAACAATCACGACACCATTGAAAGAATTAAGTGATGTCGCAGAAGAAATTTCACGTTTGAAGTTTAAAAGAACGAAAGTGAAAACGAACGATGAAATAGGAGACTTAGCCAATAGTATCAATATTATGAGTGATAAATTGCATGAAGCACATCAAGATTTAACAGATCGTAATGAACATTTAAAACAATTTATGGGTGATATGACTCATGAATTAAAAACACCTATCGCATTAGTAAAAGCATATTCTATGGGAATAAAAGATGGTTTAGATGATGGTACGTACGTAGATACAATTATTAAACAAACTGATCAAATTTCAAATCTAATTGAAGAGTTATTACGATTTTCTAAACTAGAAAGAGATATATTACAAAAAGAAGAATTCCCTATTGAGCCACTAGTCCAAAGTATAATAGATAAACATAAGATTGAACTGGAATCGAAAGAAATCAATTTGCAAGTGAACAATACTGTTGGTGATACAATCATTTATGCAGATTTAAATAAAATGGGAATGGTGTTTCAAAATTTAATTTCTAATGCGATTAAATATACAACGAATCAAAATGTGGAAATTTATTTACAAAATAGAAACGATGGTATATATTTTCAAATTCAAAATGGTATTCATGCTGAACAAATTAAAGATATCGATAAAATTTGGGAACCATTTTATGTATTAGAATCTTCTCGTAGTAAAGAAAAATCAGGTACAGGATTAGGATTAGCGATAGTGAAAAGTATTTTAGAAAGACATGGTTTTGAATATGGAGCCTCTACTATAGATGGAGAGATACAGTTTGATATTTATATGAAGAAGGGCTAATTAAAAACTAAAAAACATCGTCTATTTTCAATAGGAGACGATGCTTTTTTATGATTATAAGACAGTATTAAGTGGAACTATATAATTTTGAAAGCTCATAGGGAGAATGTTCTACAAATTTCTCAAGTTATTGTATAAAATATAAACTGAATTTTCAGTAATTTTGTTGTATAGTAAGAAGAGAAGTATTGGGGAGGGAAGGGCATGGAGAAAAAGAAAATTGCAATTACACTATCAGCTATTTTATCTTTATCAATTACATCAGGAGTTTCTACTATCACTGCGTATGCAGAAAATAAGGAAACAAACACTAGAAATGAAAATGGCGTTAAGTTAAATGGAAAAGTTTCAGAAGCATTACATTCGAACACAAAAATTGAATTAGAAAATGGGATGACAAAACCTATTTACTCACTTGATGAAGCGATTATTGAAAATTTGTTTGTAGAAACAGAAGTTGATAGTGATCGCGATGGTAAAAAGGATCGTGTATCAGTAAAGGTTATGCGTCCAAAAACTGATCCAAATGTGAAAGTTCCTGTTATTTATGAAATGAGTCCATATCGAGCTGGATTAAAAGATGTTCCTGTATATAATGTAGATGAAGAATTGTATGCGTATGAAGGAAAACCGTATGGAGCGGTTAATCTTGGTTCGTACGGAAACTATTACGTGCCAAGAGGTTATGCAGTTATTTTAGGGGAAAGTATCGGTACTGGAAAATCAGATGGCTGTCCTACGACTGGAGACGAACAGGAAATATTGGGGACGAAGTCTGTCATTGATTGGGTAAATGGGCGTGCGAAAGCATATACAGAAGATGGAAAAGAAGTAAATGCAAATTGGTCCACTGGAAATGTAGGTATGACAGGGGTTTCTTATAATGGTACGTTACCAAATGCTGTTGCGACGACTGGAGTTGAAGGGTTAAAAACAATTATTCCAATCGCAGCGATTAGTAGTTGGTATGATTATTATCGTGCAAATGGCGCAGTCATTGCGCCAGGTGGGTATCAAGGGGAAGATACAGATAATATGGCAGAAGCAGTACTAACAAGGGAAAACCCTGAAGTTTGCGGACAAGTTATAAAAGAGCTCACTGATGGACAAGACCGGAAAACTGGTAATTATAATGATTTTTGGGATAAACGTAACTATGTGAAAGATGCTAAAAATGTAAAAGCGAGCGTATTTGTCGTTCACGGTTTAAACGATTGGAACGTAAAAACGAAGCAGTTCGCGCAATGGTGGGATGCACTTGGAGAAAATGATGTACCTCGTAAAATGTGGTTACATCAAGGTGGACACGGCGGAACATCAAGTAATAACTGGCAGCAAACACAAAATAAATGGTTAGATTATTGGTTGTACGGAATTGAAAATGGAATTATGGATGAACCAATGGTTGATGTACAACGAGAAAATAAAACATGGGAAAAGTTAAAAAATTGGCCAGATCCAGCGGCTGTGCCGTCAAAAATCCGAATGTATTTAAGTAATAAAGCAGTCAATTTGCCATTAAGTATGGGATCTGCTAATAAGACTTTCTCATTCGTAGATGATGCAAAAATGAAATCAAACCAATTAGTAGCAAACCCGGAATTAGAAGTAGCAAATCGATTAGTGTATACAATGCCAGTATTGCAAAAAGATACACGAATAAGCGGTACAGCACAAGTTTCATTCAAAGGAAATATTGACCGTTCTGTAGCGAATTTAACAGCTTTACTTGTTGATTACGGTGGAGCAAAGCCTGAAATCGTCACGAGAGGCTGGATGGACCCGCAAAACTTAAATAGTATAAAAAATTCAACAGCACTTCAACCTGGAAAAGATTATACATTTACATGGGACATGCAGCCAGATGAATATGTATTTAAAGCAGGACATCAAATTGGGATCGTTTTAATTGCTAGTGACTATGATTATACAATTAGACCGAAAGCGGGTACGAAGCTTACAGTAAAATTAAGCGAAGTAATATTACCGATTGTGAAATAAATGATTTTTAATGAAGAGCTTACTATATAGTAAGCTCTTTAAATTTTGGGGTGTAATTGTTTATCAATACGAGGAGGCGATTATGAATTTCTATTAAAAATACTTACAACAAATAAAACAATTGCATTTAGGATTAAAATTCCACTAAAGGTAAGCCCAGCAGCACCTCCAGCGAAACCATCTCCAACTTTTTCACCAATTACATGCATAGTCGCGAAGAAAATGATGGGGGAAGAAAGGATGAAAATGCCACTGGCAATTTTCCATATTCGCCTATACTTCTTTGCAATAAAGAAAATTAGAGCATTAAAAGTGATAAGAAGAAAAAGAAATCCAATTAATGAATTCATCATATCATCCTTTCGAAATAAGTCTGAATTTTCGATTTCTATATATTCATTTTGAAGGAAATATTATACAATGTGATTATATTCTATGGAAAGCGAGTGATATAGTATGACAGTCAGCTCTTTCGAATTTTCATTAAAATTAAAGGTACAGGAAGATTAATTGAATTGAAATCTTCCGTACGTATAAAACGGAGGAGAAAATAAATGTTTAGTTTTTATAGTACACTTTGTACGGAACTTTATGATTACACAAAGCCTGTCGGTTATTCTTTAAATGGTGATATTGAGTATTATGAAGAACGTTTAAAAAATTGTAGAGGAAGAATTCTTGAAGCAGCTGTAGGATCAGGACGTGTCATTATTCCATTTCTTGAAGCTGGTTTTAACGTTGATGGGATAGATTATTCGCCTGAAATGCTAGATTCTTGCCGTAAGCGGTGTAAAGAGAGAGACTTACATCCTAATTTATATGAAGGAAGCTTACATCGATTTTCACTACCACATAAGTATGAGGCGATTATCATTCCTACTGGATCCTTTTGTTTAATTGAAAATCGTGAGGATTCTATAAATGCTTTGAAATGTTTGTATGAACATCTTAATCCAGGTGGGCGCTTAATTGTAGATCTTATACTTCCGTATGACTGGAAGACAGGTGAAATTCACACATCGACTTTTTCTCTGCCAAGCGGAGACGGAATTACGTTAGAAAAGAAATCAATTGAAATGGATTGGCTGAACCAAATTACTGTATCATATTTAAAATATGAAAAGTGGAGTAAAGGACAGTTAACGCAAACAGAACTACAACGTTTTGCAATGCGGTGGTATGGTATAGAAGAGTTTAAACTCCTTTTAGAAAGTATTGGTTTCTCTAACATTACTTGCTCTGCTGACTATGTATATGAAAAAGAGCCGTCAAATGCAAATCAAATGGTTACGTTTGAAGCTGTGCGAAAAAAATAGTACAGAAACTATTAATAAAAATAAGGCAATCGATACGAAATCGACTGCCTTATTTTCTATTTTATGTAATTGTTTATAGAGAGCGATAGGAGGGAAATAAATGAAATTCATATTAATATTTGGCCCACAAGCAGTTGGGAAAATGACAGTGGGGCAAGAATTAGCAACATTAACCGGTTTAAAACTTTTTCATAACCATATGACAATTGATTTAGTAAGTCCAATTTTTGATTACAGTACGAAAGAAGCAAAAAGACTAGTAAGTTTATTTCGTAATGAAATATTTGAAGAAGTATCTAAAAGTGATTTATCTGGAATGATTTTTACTTATGTATGGGCATTTGACCTCCAATCCGATTGGGATTATATACATCATGTAGTAAGTATTTTTGAATCAAAAGGTGGGACGGTATATTTTGTAGAGCTGGAAGCGGAATTAGATGAAAGATTAGAACGGAATAAAAGCCCGCATAGATTAGAACATAAACCGAAAAAAGAGATATTGAATGGTCTGAAAATAATTTAAAAGAAACGATGAAAAAGCATAGATTAAACTCTCTTCATGGTGAAATTGAAAAAGAAGAGTATATAAAAATTAATAATACTTACTTGAGTCCAAAAGAAGTAGCGGAAATGATTAAAGAGAAGTTTCGATTGTAAAATTTTTAAATGCTGATACGTTTTCATTGTCCAAGCATTCTTCTACTACCTACATATACTATTTATGTTAAAATCGGTCACTATTTTAAACAGGACTGCTATTTTAATATATATAACTATTCAAGGAAAAGGGGAGAATAAATTTGGAAAACGAAGAACAAGGAAGAATTGAACATCAAGTGTATTCTAATCGGGTAGTTAGATCAGAATTTGATGAGAATTGGGAAACGTGTATTTCAAAAAGCGGTTATGTAATCTATGTAGCTACAAGTGATCATGCGGAAGTAATAGTACTTCTTGCAGATGGTTCAAGTAAATTATTAATCTTTGGAAAAGGCGGTAAAGTAGTAGTAGGTGGCGGCGGAACGAGTCATTACAGCAAACCACATATTGCAAGAAATATATAAGGTAGAACGTGTTTATTAAAAAGACACTCGAAAACGGTTAGCCACTCATGTTTAGAAAATGGGTGGCTAACCGTTTTTATTTGTTTAAGTGATTTTAGAAAAACTTAATTTATTATTAACTTATGCATCATTCATATCATTTCGTCAAATGAATGTCACATAAAGGCTTTATAGTGTGAGTAGGAAGTGAAGTATACACAAAGCAGGAGATGAAATGATGAAAAAAGCGTTGCAATATATATTCATATTACTTACGTTAGTAACAGTAACGAATGCTCTTTATTCAAAATATGAGAAGTATAAAGAGATTGAAAATAATAAGAAAATAATTGGTGAAGTTGCTAAGAGGTATGATATTCCAGATTGGATTCCACTATCTATCGCAGACCATGAAACAAAATTGAATCGAAAAGCGATAGGGGATAAGGGCACATCATTTGGATTATTCCAATTGCATCGGGGCGGATTAGCACCAGCCTCTTTATCTGAAGAAAGTTTAATGGATTCACAAATCAATGCAAAAATAGCAATCACTAATATGGTCAAATCATATGAGCGCGGTGTGAAAAAAGGATTAAAAGATTGGGAGTTATTAAAATATGTCGCTAATACATCAGGATGGCCAGGTAATTTAGGAGAAGACTGGACGGATAAAAACACGAAATATAATATAGGTTTGGAACAATCATATAAGCAATATAAGAAAGTGAATTAAGAAAAGCATTTCCTATTTTGGGAAATGCTTTTTCTATGTTATAGTATAATAGTGTTTTAAAATGATGTTATTTTAGTATACTTCAAATTTTGTTATGTATTATTTTTATATTAAATAATCATTTAAAGTATTTTTTTATATAAGGAGCAATAATTAGAGAAATGAAAAATATAGACTTTATACTAGAAAGTGATGAGACATTAAAACCGTCAGAACGATTAGTACTATTATTATTAGAGAAGCATAGAATGTTATATACAAACGATCTATTGGCATTGTCTAATTTATCATATAAAACATTAACGGATTCATTAACTGCCCTTGTTTTAAAATCATATGTGTTAAAGGAAACAGGTAAGGGGAGAAGGCAAAATTGTTATAGATTAGTATGATAAGTCTGCTCATTTTAGAGGGTTTATACGTATTTTTTTCAAATGAAAGGTTAAAATACATTTTAACTTTCAAATGATAAATGTTTATTAGGCAGCTATTTTTTGATATGCATAATGTGCTCGGTTTTTTAATATATATTTTTATTTCATTATTATAAATCAAATTCAGTTAAGGTAAAAACGATTAAATTATTTAAAGAATTATAAAAATGAAACATAAAAACAATCCATTTGTTAGATGGATTGTTTTTTTATTGGGATAATAAATTATAAAAATAATAGTATTATGTAAACAATTTTAAATGGAGAAGTAATGCGCCGTTAGTAATAGAGTTTATCACGCTATTTGCCGGGAAGTAAAACTCCCACCTCAAAACTCGGCTGGGGCAAAGAAGTTAGGTGGGAGTGGGGCTGGACCGATTGGTGAGGGCTGATAATCAGTGGGGGTGAACATAACCTACATTGATTAAAGTTTTACTTTATAAAAATAAAAATGTTATATCTTAATAAAAAGATGTAATTGTAGAATGATTCATATTAATATTAGTTATAGGTTGGCATAAAATTCAACTTGTAGTCTGTAGTAAAATGGAACGATTGAATTAAATAATAATTTATTTTTAATAAAGGTGTGAGATTAATGGATGAAACGCAAGTAATGGTTTATTTCAATCTGTCCGGAGATGAATTTCCAGTAGAGGTTGTTTCTGAGAGATTGCAAGTAAGCCCAACTATAAGTTATAAAAAAGGGGACATAATTAGAAAAACAAACGAAACTGAAAACATAACAAGAAACTATACATCTTGGCAAATAAGTACAGGATATCAGGAATCATTAGATGTAGGAGATGTAATGGAGCAAGTAATTCTAAAACTAAAAGATAAGTCAGCCATTATTAATGAACTAAAAAGAGAATTTGGATTAGAATGTAGATTCACTATTGTAATTAAAATAAATGATGGCCATACACCAGCTGTTCATTTAGATAATCCAGTAATTGATTTTGCTAACAGTATTAAAGCTGATTTTGATATTGATTTATATGCGAATCCTTATGTTGAGGAGATAAAATAAAGTGCTAAGTAAAAAAACTCTTCTACAATAGTAGAAAAAGAATAACATAAACTACTATTTTATTGCAGCATACATAAAAAATCTCGATGTAAATATGGAAATGTCGTCGAATGCTATCTTTAATTGGTTAATTTGTGAGATATTTTTGTGAAGGAACTTATTTTATAAGAATAGAATTTAGTTTAGTAAGAAAACGTGCCTATGGTAGTGAAAAATATGGGTTGGGGGGACTTGAAATGAGGAAACTCAAAAGAGTAAATGTTCCTAATATACCAGAGCAACTATCACAACCTAGTGACAATCGTACTATAAACAAAAAGAAGTTAAGACGACTTATTTTAATGGTTCTTTTTATTGCAGCGACTACTTTGTATGTTCAATATATTTTAACGAAACAGCAAGAGATAATAATGAATAAAAAAGATACGATTACAAATCAAAAGAAACAATTAGTTACATTAAAGAAGGATCAATCGTTTCTAAAGACTAACATTGAGAATTTAACGGATAATGAAGAGGAAATTTTGAAGTTTGCGAGAAAAGAGTACCAATTTTCTAAGTCAAATGAAACGATTTTCGTATTACCAAAGTAATGAAACAGTTAGCGTTGGCTAACTGTTTTTTATTTGTAAATGAAGTACGAAAACAAAAAAGCTAAATTTTTGCATGGTACAAGGAGTTCTAACATAATGTAAGATGTACAGTTGAAGCCATTACATCAATGGAATTCAATTATCCATAATTATGAAATATGTGTAAAGATAAATGTTGTTAAAATTCTGATAATTTTATATAATATTCGTAAGCGGATACATTTTTTAATGAATGTTGAGTTTATCGCTCGTACGACTATTAAGAAACCCGTTATCCTTGTATAAGAAAGGAAGATAGCTGTGTATGCTTCAAATACAATTTATGTCGTAGGGGATGCGAAAGCGCCTCAAAATAATCCCATTACGGAAAAGTTTAAAAGCTATTTTGTAGCTTTTGTACTTGTGAAGGAGACAGGGGAAATTGTAGATGCAGATTGCTCAGCGACAATTGCATTAACATCTCAATTCGTTAAATATTTATTTCTACATAAAAATATTAATGATCCAGCGCTAGTAACAGAAATAAAAGATCGTTATTTCGGTTCATCTCAAAAGGCATTATTAGTAGCGCTAAAAGATGCGAAAAAAAATATAATCAGATTGCTGCTTTGTCTACTCAATCATAGACAAAATCCAGCCGTAAGGAAGTTCTTGCGGCTGGATTTTTTTATTGGACAACGAAAGGATGAGCGAAATGAAAATTACGGATATAAAGGTGAAGCGTCGTTGTGTAAAGCTTCATACTCCATTTAAAACCGCACTTCGTACCGTAACTGAAATTGAAAGTATTGATGTGTTTATTCATACAGATGAAGGAATTGTTGGAAAAGGAGCTGCGGCCGCAACACCGGTTATTACGGGAGATTTCGCTAGTGGGATTGAGGAAGCTATATTAGGGCCGCTGCGTTCATGCTTAATTGGTCAAGATATAATTCAATTTCAGCAGTTATTACAGCATATCCAAATGAGTTGTATAGGAAATACAAGTGCGAAAGCGGCGGTTGATATCGCTTTATATGATGTGTATTGCCAATATCAAAACGTCCCACTTTACGCATTATTAGGCGGTAAGAAAGAAATCTATACAGATATTACAGTAAGTGTAGATGATCCTATTATTATGGCAAAAGAGGCAAAGCAACATATAGAAAAAGGATTTCAAACTTTAAAAATTAAAGTTGGTAAATCTGTGCATTTAGATTTAGAGCGTATTGAGGCGATTCGAAATAGCGTACCAAAAAATACAACGTTACGATTAGATGCAAACCAAGGATGGAATCCAAAAGAAGCGGTTTCTATTGTTAAAGAGATGGAAAATCGTAATTTAAATATAGAATTCATTGAACAACCAGTTCACGCGAAAGATTTGGATGGATTAAAGTACGTAAAAGAAAATGTACAAACGCCTATTATGGCTGATGAAAGTATATTTTCAGCAAGTGACGCATTAAAACTCGTGCAAGGAAGCTATGCGGACTTAATCAATATTAAATTAATGAAATGCGGTGGTATACGTGAAGCGTGGCGTATTGCAGATATTGCAGAAGCGGCAGGTGTGAAATGTATGGTTGGCAGCATGATGGAATCTTCACTTTCCGTTAGTGCTGTAGCACACTTAGCTGCTGCACATCCAAATATTTATTATTTCGATCTTGATGCACCGCTATGGTTAATGGAAGAACCGGAAGGAATGACTTACTCCGGCTCAAAGGTAAACCTTCATTCTAAAGTGAATATGTAATCTTAGAAGAAATGACTAGTAACTTACCTTTTAAGGAGGATATATATGAAAAAAGTAGGAACTGCATTATTAACAACTCTATTTATATTTTCATCGTTTACATCGGCAAATGCTGAAGAGAAGAAAGATAGCAAAGCGTTTATAGATGTATCTGCCGCAACGTTATGGACTGCACCTGATTCGTTACGGCCAATTGATGCACCGAGTGCAACAAATCCAGTTGATTTATGGAAATGGACGAAATCAATGACGCTCGATGAAAAACTATGGTTAACAAATGCAAATAAATTAGAAACGCAAGCACTACTCGGTCAAGAAGTAACGGTTGTTGATAAGAAAGGTGACTGGGTAAAAGTGTTAGTACACGGACAACCGACACCGCGAAATGAAGAAGGTTATCCGGGATGGATGCCGGAAAAACAATTAACGTATAATCAAGAGTTTGCAGATAAAACAAACGAACCGTTCGTATTAGTAACGAAACCGACCGCAATTTTATATATAAATCCTTCTGAAAAACAAAAAGCACTTGAAGTTAGCTATAATACGCGACTGCCGCTACTAAGTGAAGATAGCATTTCATACCGCGTATTGTTGCCAAATGGACAGAAAGCATGGCTACGAAAAAATGATGGAGCGGTTTACCGTTCTCAAGAGGATATTCCAACACCGACAGCCGATGATTTAATCAACACAGGGAAAATGTTTTTAGGTTTACCATATATATGGGCTGGTACAAGTGGGTTTGGATTTGATTGCTCTGGATTCACACATACGATTTATAAATCGCACGGTATTACAATACCGCGCGATTCTGGACCGCAATCAAGAGCGGGGGTTGCCGTTGATAAAGAAAACTTACAAAAAGGGGACTTAATCTTCTTTGCGCATGATCAAGGGAAAGGTAGTGTCCATCACGTTGGGATGTATATTGGTGATGGTAATATGATTCACTCACCAAGAGCTGAAAGATCAGTTGAAATAATCCCGTTAAATACACCAGGATATATAGAAGAATACGCTGGTGCTCGCCGTTACTTACCGTAAAAAATAGAGGGGGTTTGGAAATGAAAAAGGTAGTTCGCTACTCGTTAGTTAGTACTCTATTAGTTTCTTCATTTTTAGTTGGTTGCGCAAAAGAAAAAACAGTTACAAAGCCGAAAGATGAGAAAAAAGTATTGCAGCTACTAGAAACGGGTGAAATTCCATCATTAAATTCAGGGAAAGTAACAGATGCGATATCATTTAACGTTTTGAATAACGTAATGGAAGGGCTATTCCGATTATCGAAAAATGATGAAGTAATTGAAGCCGGAGCGCAAAAATATGAGGTTAGTAAGGATGGAAAGACTTATACATTTCATTTACGTGATGCGAAATGGTCTAACGGAGATCCAGTAACGGCTCACGATTACGTATATGCTTGGAAGCAGCTTATTAATCCAGATACAGCTTCTCAATATGCATATATTGCGTATGATGTGAAAAATGCGGAGAAAATAAATAAGAAACAACTAGGATTAGATGAATTAGGAGTAAAAGCAAAGGATGATAAAACATTTGTCGTAGAGCTGGAACATCCTGTACCGTATTTTACGAAACTACTCATTTTGCCATCTTTCTATCCGATTAATGAAAAATATGCGAAAGAGCAAGGTGATAAATACGGATTAGAAGCAAATAAAACGGTATATAATGGACCGTTTACATTATCAGAATGGAAACATGAAGCTAGCTTTACAATAAAGAAAAATGATAAGTATTGGGATAAACAAGAAGTGAAGTTAGATGAAGTAAACTATCAAATTGTTAAAGAAATTTCAACTGCGGTAAATTTATATGAAACAGATAAGGTTGATAGAGCGGTCATTTCTACAGAATTTGTAGATAAATATAAAACGAATAAGGAACTGAAACAATATACAGATCCAGTCATGTATTTCTTCCGTTTCAATGAAAATGTACCGATTCTTAAAAATAAAAATGCGCGTCTGGCACTAAGTACAGTGTTTGATAAGAAGGGCCTTGCGACTTCATTTTTAAATGATGGTTCTGTTGCTGCAAACTACTATGTACCAAAAGGGTTTTTAAAAGGGCCAGATAAGAAAGACTTTAGAAGTACAGCGGGCGAATTTAATAAGACAGACGTAAAACTGGCAAAAGAATATTGGGAAAAGGCAAAGCAAGAAACAGGAACGAATGCAGTAACGCTTGAGTTATTAAACTATGACTTAGAAAACTTTAAAAAAGTAGGCGAATATATTAAAGAACAGCTTGAGAAAAACTTATCTGGCTTAAAAGTAAATGTGAAATTACAACCACATACGCAAAAACTAGCGTTAGAGAAGAAAAAAGAATATGAAATGTCGTTGTCGCGCTGGTTACCTGATTATCCAGATCCGATGACTTACTTAGAAGTATTCCTTTCAGGAAGTACTGTAAATAATACAGGGTATGCAAATCCAGAATATGATGCGTTAATTAAGAAGATAAAAACTGAATTAGGTAACGATGAAAAAGCACGTTGGAAAGCACTGCAAGATACTGAAAAAATGCTTCTGGATGATGCAGTAATTGCACCGGTATTCCAGCGCGGTCTATCTTACTTACAAAAACCATATGTGAAAGACTTATATGTGCATCAATTCGGTCCAGCTACAAGCTTAAAATGGGCAGAGGTACAAAAATAAAGTGATGAAGAAACAGACTTCACGTATGTGGTGGTCTGTTTTTTTCTTATGTAATACATAATCGGATGAATTATAGACATTTCATTTGTTTTTTCGACGTTTAAAAATAAAATTATTACTAAAATTCCAGTGTGAAATTTATGTAGAATCTTGTATAATTAACGTGTTTCTATGGAAACATTTGCTTGCGCTATTTGTATAGGACTTAATAGAACAAGGAAGGAAATACATACATGTATATAATAGATAAATAGAATGGAACATGTATAGAGAAAAAGGAGAGAAAAGATGACGTGTCAAAAACAAGGGTTACAATTTAATAGTAATGGAATGAGGAATATTTAATGAAGATGAAGCATGCTTTCGGACCAATTATTTTAGCCTGTGTACTTTTTTTCATTGTATTGCTTATTCCGTCTAAAAGTTTAGTATCGCTAATTAGTGATAAAAAGATAGAAGATGCGGCAACGTCCTTACAAAAAGAAAAACTACAAAGTGTTTTCTTACAACAGAAAATGTTAGAGAATTCGCAGTATTTACCGATGTACGGTTCATCTGAATTTTTACGAATGGATGCATACCATCCATCTAACTATTTCAAAGTAAATCCAGCAGGTTTTACACCATTTTTAATTGGAACTGGCGGTACGCAAAGTTTAGCTCATATTTTAAATATGACGTCTACAATGGATGATTTGGAAGGTAAAAAAGTCGTCTTTGTTCTTTCGCCACAATGGTTTACAAAAACGGGTGTATCACAAGGAGATTTTACTAATAATTTCTCCAAACAACAAGCATATCATTTTATTTTTAATGATGACATTAAACCTGAAATGAAGAAGCAGATCGCGAAACGACTATTAGATTATAAAGTTGTGCAAAAAGATGATATATTAAAAAATTCATTAGAAGGTATTGTTTATAATGATACGAAACATAACATAAAAGCAGGTCTAGCCAAACCACTTGCTTATATGTACCGAAACATTTTAGATCATAGAGATTTATTTAATTCTTTATTTAAGATTGAACCGATGAAAGAGAAAACAAATATGGGACTACGTTCAATTTCTTGGGAGAATGCACGTAAACATGCGGAACAAGAAGGGCAAGCGGAGTCTACTACAAATACATTTGGAATTGAAAACCCGTATTACTATAAACATAATTTAAAGAAAAAATTAAAAGGCCTAAAAAATTTTAGAGCAAATGAATCGTATGATGAATCACCAGAATATGATGACTTACAAATTGTTTTAGATCTTTTCAAAGAAAAAAATGTTAAGCCACTCTTTATCTCTGTACCTGTAAATGGACCTTGGTATGATTACGCTGGTTTCCCGAAAGAACGCCGTGAAGTGTATTATACAAAGGTTAGAGAGCAAGTTGAGAAAGCAGGGTATCCAGTAGTCGATTTCTCTAGCCATGAATATGATAAGTATTTCTTAAAAGATACGATTCATCTAGGCTGGAAAGGCTGGATCTATTTTGATGAAGCTGTGCAGAAGTTTTATTCTGAGAAATAACAACTAAGAAACAGGAACGGCTATGAGCTGTTCCTGTTTCTTAATAAAGAGGATTTTGATGTGGGCAATTCGGAAATGCGTGTATATCTTGAATTTGTCTGAAATCATAATGTTTCATCGCGAACTGAGATTGGTAAAGGTATTCATACACATATAATTGGCCATCATGTGCTGAACATAATACCCCAGTAGTTCCTTGCCCATTCATGAAGGAAATGCCGATAGGGCGTCCAATTAAGTATGGTATTTTTTGTTGCCAGTGCATTGGGGGAGTCACTCCTTTTTGGGATAATATACGAAAGGAATGCCTAAATTGTTGCTTATCCATGTAAATATGGGGGCTTTTCATACAATTTCTAGAAGGTGTTATTAGGAGTGGGTTATAAATGGCGGAAAGGAATGAAAAATGAAGAAAGAAAATATTATGGATGAAAAGTTAAGTTTAATAGAATGATGTTAAGCATTGAAAGAGGGATGTGATTTCATATTTTATCGTTCGAGACGAGTTTGTAATGAAATATCGAATTTCTTATTTTCTAAGTACTCAATCTGTACCTAATGTTTCGATAGATGTAGAGCAAATGAATAAGGGTGCAAAAAGATATGCGAGATCATGTATTTCAAAAGAAGAACAATTAGATCAATTTAGTGTTACTCATAAACAATTAGTGGAGCAAATTGAGCGGATTCCCACCCGATATTTTTATAATGACTACTAATTTGATACAAAAAAAGTAAGATTAATTAATTACTTTTCATTACTCATTCAGCATGACTTGAAGCATAAAGAGGAAATAATACAATTTTTAATACATAGTCGAGCCTATAATAAAAACCGCTATAATTCTGAATGAATTTTTAGCGGTTTTTTTATTATCTTAAGCAAGTTTTTTACGTTTTTTTGTCCACTTTTTTATTACGAAATATAAAAGAATAAGTACGACGCCACCGATAGCGAATGATTTCACATACGGTCCAGCAATATCATTAATATTCTCCCAGTTTTCACCTAGTTTTTTACCTAAATAAATAAAAATAATAGACCAAGGGATGATTGCAAGTGCCGTTAACGTAGTGAAACGTAGTAATGGCATTTTTGTAATACCAGCAGGGATTGAAATCGCATGACGCACTACCGGAATGAAGCGAGCTGTGAAAATTACGCCAGTTCCGTAACGATTAAACCAATCTTCGGCAGCATCGATTTGTTTTTTATGAATGAAAATATATTTTCCGTAACGTTCTAATATAGGGCGTCCACCGTATCGTCCAATCCAATAAATAAAGATTTGAGCAATAACGCCGCCAATAGTACTAAATACAACTGCGCCTATAAATGAGATGCTACCATTGAATACTAAGTATCCTGCATAAGCGAGAACAATTTCGCTTGGAATAATCTCGATCATAAGTCCAAGCATAATGCCCCAATAACCTAATCCTTCAAAAAACGTTAATACTGAGTGAATAAAACTACTTAACATTGTTGCACCTTCTAATGTATGGATTTTTGAATATACGCCCTTTTACTTAATGATATAAAAGGTTCACTATGTGTAGATTATACCTTATTTATATAGGGGATTGCTATTTCAATTCTTTTATGTCTCGTATAAGTATTATAGTAAAGGATATAAGCCAAATTTTCATGCGGAAATAATGAAAAGTTCATTAAAAATTTCTCATATATTAATGAAAATAGACTGAAAATTAAGTATAATAATATAGGTTTTAATTTACAAAATAGGAGGAGAATGTATGCATGTTGCAGATCCAATTTATGGCCCAATCTCTATTCATGATATAGATATCCTTCAATTGATAGATACAAAAGCATTTCAAAGGTTGGCCTATATTAAACAACAAGGACATACTTATTTTTTACATGAGAACGCAATACATACGAGGGAAGAACATTCGATAGGTGTATATGTACTAGTAAATAAAGTGATCGAACACCTTACTGAGATTGGTGATATACATTTATCGAAATATGAACGAAAGCTAGTATCTACTGTAGCTCTTCTACATGATGTTGGACATGGTCCGTATTCACATTGTTTTCAGCAAATATCAGGTGAAGATCATGGTGAGTGGACGATACGAATCATTCAGGAGGATGAAAAAATACGCGCGATTTTAAACCAAACTCCTGGATTATTAGATGATGTAATGAAAGCTTTAACAGAAGATGGAGTTTTTCCAATTATAGATGAACTATTATTTAATTCATTAGGAATGGATCAATTAGATTTTTGGAATAGAGATTTATATTATTCCTCGCTTGAATTCGAGTGCTTGCGAATAGAAGGATTGATTGCTAATATGCGTTTTATTAACGGTAAACTGGTTATTGCAGAACAAGGAATCCCGTACATTGAACAACTAATGAAAATGAAAAAAGGGCTTTACAATAATGGCTTTGGCCATCCGTTTGTAGTAGGGAAAGACTTATTGTTGCAATCCATTTTTCAAAAGATAAAGGAGAAAAATCTTTCGTTCCATACTCCTGAGATACAAAATTTCTTTTATAAAAGAAAGCAGATAGAGATAGAGGACTTTCTTCCGTTACAAGATGAAATGATTATAAATGAAATAAAGTGCTTTGCAAAATCAGATGACATAGAAATAGCAGAATTAATCCATCTTTACTTCTCAGCAACTAAAAGTTTGTCATTTGAAAAAGGAATAGAGGGCGATTATAAAAAGGAAAATAGCACCGCAGTGGTAATAACTGAGAAAAAGGCTTACAGTTCATACGTAGGTGGTATTTATGTTTATAGTGAGGGGCAGCTAGATGACATTTTAGAAAAATCGAATTTCATTCAAGAGATAGTAAAATTGCCTAAAAAAGAATATGCGTATTTTTTTTAATTAGGTGTAGTAATTTGAAATGTAGATGAGGTGAAAATATGGATTGGCATGAACGTTTATTACAAATAGATGATTTATCAATTATATTAGAATGGTATAACAATGAGGAATTACAAAATATAGCAGATGTGAAATCATTTAAGCGATATACAATTGAAGAGCTTCGGCAGTATTGGACTGAAAAATTGTCGCGGTCTTATGCGAGCTATCATGTAATAGTAGTAGAAGATGAAGTAATAGGGAGAGTCGGATTAAAAAAGAAGAAATATGAAGATGCGTACATGATGGAATACTCTATCCTCATTGGTGTTTCGAATTTATATTCAAAAGGGCTTGGAACAGAGATTACAAAGTATTTTATTAGTAAATCATTTTTAGATCCTGATATAGAAGCTGTTGTATTACAAGTTAGGGAAGATAATAAGAGGGCCATTCGTTGTTATGAGAAAGCTGGATTTAAAAAAGAAAAATCGTATATAGAGAATCAAGTGAAAGTGTATGATATGCACAGAGTTAAGAAAGGAGAAACAATATAGAAAAATACACGCAGTTAATTCGGAATATAATGTTAATTTAGGGGGATGAAATACATGAAACATAAAATTGCTGTACTGGCAGATGTACATGGAAATGCAACTGCTTTAAAAGCAGTTATCGAAGATTCTTTGAAAGAAGGTGTGACTGATTATTGGTTTTTAGGAGATTTAATTATGCCTGGTCCTGGATCGAATGATTTATTTGAAATGTTAGATAGTGTTAACGTTGATACTTATGTACAAGGAAACTGGGAAGATAGCTTTCTTGACGTTCTTAATAAAAACATTGATATTGATAACGCAACCGATATTTATGTTTCTAGATTAGTTCAGTATCAATGTGAAAACTTGGATAAAAACTATATTAATCATATTAAAAATTTACCATTACATATAACAAAACAGGTTAATGATTTATCAATAAGTATTAGTCATAATCTACAAAATAAAAATTACGGAGGGGATTTATGGCCCACTAATAATCAAGAACAGTTTGATCGGTTATTTGATTGTGATTATGATATTGCGATTTACGCTCATACCCACCATCAATTGTTGCGCTATAGTAGCAATGATCAATTAATTATTAACCCAGGAACAGTTGGACAACCTTTTTACAAGTGGAATAAGCTAAACTCTGACTTACGTGCTCAGTATGCAATTCTTGAAATTGATGAGGCAGGGATTACTGACGTGAGGTTTAAAAAGGTTTTTTACGATGTAGAAAAGGAATATAAAAATGCCACTAATAAAAATCTTCCTTATATTGATTTATACCGTGAGCTGCTAGAGACAGGAAAAACTCATACGCATGATATTGAATTATTACAAGAAATTAATGATAAATATAATTATAAAAATGAAGTAATTAAGTTTATCGAGAAAATCTGATAGGAATTTAATAGAAAGAAATGAACATTGTTGAATGTTAGGTTAGTAATGATTTTTACATAATCAAGAGCTATTGTAGAACGAAACTTAAATGTAAAATGATTTGTGTAGTTTATATTGATTGAAAACAAGCATCCCCCTGTCATATACGTAGGACAGGGGGATGCTTGTTTTTTACTGTTTCACATCTAAGTTTTGTAAAAATAACGTTGCTGTTACGTAACGTTTCGCTAACATTTGTACATATGCGGTATGTACAGAAAGGGTCGCAATAATAATAGCGTTACGAATTGCTTCGCGTTGTTCGTTATTAATTTGATCGAACTTTCTTGCGATTTTATCAGCTTTTTCTTTTACGATATTTTCAATTGTATGAACGGTATCTGTTGCATTTAATTGTAAGCAATTCCCTTGATTGAGTTCTTCAAATAGAGAAGAGTATGCTACATATAAATGAACAGGATTGATTAAATCATCACTTCGATCGGCTGGGTCATTTACAATAAGGCGTAATAGCTTACGAATGGATTCAAAATCAAGTGCTGTTTTTAAATCTTCGACAATAAATAGTAAGGCTGCTTGTTCAATTGAATATTTTTTCCCTTTTTGAGGAGAGCCAATCATTTCTTTTATATCTCGTTTCACCCAGTTTTGCATAGCAGTTACAGAGAAACTTGTGTTTTCAATCTGATTGCCAAGCGCAACTATTTCATTTAAAGAAAAACCGACATCAGTATCGTCAATTTTAATCAGCTTTTCAAAAATAGGTGAAAGTGCGGTAGTAATAAAAGCTGTAACGCTTTGTCCGCTTTCAATATCTTTTTTATGTGACTTTGCCCAAGCTTCTTGTAAAATACCGAGAGGCTTTTTCGTATTCCATCCTCTTAGTGATAGAAGAAGGGTAGCCATTTCGTTTCGTGTGAGATGAAATGTTTCCATCTTTTCACCTCCAAAATAATAAAAAGTTCTTATGAACTTATAATATGTTTTGTTTCATTTAAAGTCAATTCTGTTTTGCTTAATTTTTCCTTTGTGACCAAACTGTTGAAAGTAAATAATACTTGCATATTTCGACAAAAGTTCATATAATAAGTTCATAAGAACCTTTAAAATGTTCTTAAAAACAAATCTATCATTCTAAATTTACAAGAAAGATAGATTTCACATATATCTATATAAAAGGAGAATGGATATAATATGTTGAAAAAACTTGTAGCAGTAATGACAGCATTCATGGTTATCTTTGGAGCTAGTAGCTTCATGTTTGTAGATCACGCAGCAGCGAAGAGTTACAAATCTGGTAAAAAATCATTTACACCAAGTTCAGGTCAAAAGTCAAAAGTTGATTTAAACAAAAAAGACTCAAACGTGAATTCTCAAAAAACGAATCCAGATTCAAAAACAAAAGCAGCAAACACAGCGCCAAAAAGTAATAAAGGAAGCTTTATGAAAGGTTTATTACTAGGTGGTCTTGGTGGTTTACTAATGGGTAGCTTATTTGCAAATATGGGAGCTCTTGGTTCTGTATTAGCGTTTATGGTAAATATGTTAGTAATGGCTGGTATCGTAATGTTAGCAGTTCGTGCATTTAAATACTTCAAAGATCAACGTAAGAAAAAGGCAGATGAAGTAGCATGGAAACAATAAAAATTTCTGAGCAAGAGCTTATAAATGCGCTTTGCGTATATATCGCTGAAAAAAGACAAGTGGGTCCAGAAGAAGTATTAGTTGAACTAATGTATGATGATGAGTATGGTTTCTCTGCTGAAGTAGAGGTAAATGGTCGTCAACAAATTTTAATTCAAGCGAACTTAATCGAGGCACTACGCTTATTACTTGACAGAGAATACAATGTCAATTCATTCGCAGCAAGATTACAACTTGAATTAGATGATGAAGAAGGCATTTATGCATTAGCGAAATTTAATAACTCGGATGAGTAGTGAAAAGAGCTGTTGAGAGTAATCTCAGCAGCTCTTTTTAGTATGTGCATATGTGGTGGAATAATCACGCCAAATTTCATTCATCTTTCGTCTACCAGCATCAATCATTGGATTAAACTGAATCGCAGCATGATGGCGTACGGTGTGAACATGTTGGATTGCTTGTTGTAAGTGTTGTTCAACTGAATTTGATTTTATATTAGCTTGTTTTACGATTGAATATCCAGCGACACTCCCTTGCGCCATCGCGATTTTCCCACTTTCAATCCCAGTAATATTTCCGGCTACAAATAAACCTGGAAGAGAGGTTTCCATTGTTTCGGAATGAAGAGGGACGTGTCCACCTAATTCTGGGATGTAATGGAAAGGGCATCCAGCTACAGCAGCAAGCTCAGCAAGCGGATATAAACCTCCAGCGATACAAACGAAATCTGCCTCATATATCTTCTCTGATCCATTCATAATGTTTCCTTTAGAATCAATAGTAGCAACACGAACACCTTCAACTTGATCTGTTCCAATAATTTCAAGTGCAGCTTTCCGAAGATGAAGTGGTGTCCCGTTTATTTTCATTCCGTTATTTGGATAGAAGGTTAATCCGGCTTTTCGAATCCAATCATATTTCATAAAACGGCTACCTATACGCAAAAAAGCAGAAGGAGCGAGATGAGCTGCATTTAAAAGGGAGTTCAAAACTTCTTCTGGTTCACCCGCTTTTTGGCTTAACTCACTTTTTTCAGGTAGTACGATATGATCCACTTTAATTCCAGCTAATTGCAATTCATTTAAAATGGCGAATGATAAAATGTTAGCACCAATAATGATTCCTTTTTTTCCGACTTGCACGCGATGAACATTTGTCATAACTTGAGCCGCTCCAATTGACATAACTCCTGGAAGTGTCCAGCCAGGAAGGGGGATAGAATACTCCGCAGCGCCAGTAGCAATTAATACGAACGGAGCTTCTAACATACCGATATTTGTATGTACGAACCAAGAACTATCATCTTTATCTAAATTATAGACGGAAACACCGCACCGAATATCGACTGACAATGATTCGGCTTCTTCGTAAAGACGTTTTGCTTCTTCAATTCCGTTCCACCATTCTCCAGTAGGCTCTTGATGTAACTGTCCTAACAATCTCCCGCCAGGTTTCATAAATTCATCAATAACAAGTACGTTAAGTCCAAAACGTGCACAAGAGATGGAAGCTGATAATCCTGCCGGCCCTGCACCAATAATAATTACATCGATCATCGCTTTTTCACCATCTCTCTCACGATATTTGGATGCTGTTTTCCGCTTTCAACAATCATATCGTTTTCTACAACTGTTAAGCATGCGCGTACATTCGTTTGATTATTTACTGTCACACGGCATTCTGAACAATGACCGATATTACAATAAATACCTCGCGGGTTCCCGCTATCTTCATGTACGCGTAGCGTTCGTATTCCATTTGCTAGCAGGGCAGCAGCAATTGTTTCATGCCCATATGCTTCATATTGTTGCCCGTTAAATTGAAAAGTGATGCGCTGACTATTATGTAAACTACCTAAAATAGGGTGATGTGTAATTCTACTCATTTATTATCACCTACCGCTCCAAAGGTAACAGCACGTATTGGTGGTTGATATTTTAACGGTATTTCATTAGGAGTTACGTCAGGATTTGCACTTTCAATCATTCGATCTAACATCATTCTACATGTGCGGCCACCGCAAAATCCCATACCGGCACGTGTTCTTAGTTTTAATTCTCTTGCCGAGCATTTATATTCAGCAATTGTCGATTGAAGTTGTCCGTATGTAATCTCTTCACAACGACAAACAATTAAGTTCTCTTTATTCGTCATATGTATTCCTCCTCTAGTTCGGTTTGCACAAATTATAATGCAAAAACTATGCCAATATAGAGGAGTTAAGAATTATCCCGCATTAACGGGCAGTAAGACCCCACCGCAAAATCCAGCGAAAGTAAAGAAGTTAGGAGGGGGATCAACTGCCCGTAAAAGCCTGATTGGTGAGGGCTGATAATCAAGTGGGGATGAACAAAACCCCCACTGATTAAAGTTTCACTTTATTGTAACCCAAGTTTTTTTAAACGATTATATAAAGTGGCTCGCGTTACCCCAAGTTTTTTCGCACATTCTAATTTATTCCCCTTTAAAATGTGTAAAGCTCTTTCAATTACTTTTTTCTCATGCTCAACCATCTCTTCTTGTAAAGAAAGAATCGTATGATTATTGCTGAGTAATAGGGAATGAGACGTATGATTGTCTATAGTATCATTTGTATGAAATGGTAAATATTCTTGTTTTATAATACCGTCTGTCGCAAATACGACGAGTCTCTCAACTACATTTCGAAGTTCACGAATATTACCAGGCCAATCGTAATGAAGTAGTTCATGCATAATGCTTGAAGGTAAGTCACGAATAGGTCTGTTATAGTTAATCGAAAAATCGTTTAAGAAAGAGTATGTTAATTCAATAATATCTTCTCGTCTTTCTCGCAGCGGTGGAATCTGTAAGCTAACTACATTTAAACGATAGTATAAATCTTCTCGGAAAGTTCCTTTTCGCATTTCTTCTTGTAAATCACGATTTGTAGCAGCGATAATACGGAAATCAATATTTATTTCTTTCTCTCCACCAACTCGATAATACTTTCTTTCTTGCAATACACGTAAAAGTTTCACTTGCATATCGAGAGGCATTTCACCTATTTCATCAAGGAACAAAGTACCACCTTGAGCGAGCTCTATTTTACCTTTTTTTCCTTTACTATTCGCTCCAGAAAACGCCCCACGTTCATATCCGAATAATTCACTTTCAAATAAAGCTTCTGGAATTGCGCCGCAGTTAATTGAAATGAAAGGCGCCTTTGCTGCCTCACTTGCTTCATGTATTGCTTTCGCAAATACTTCTTTTCCGACACCGCTTTCGCCGAGTATTAAAACGGTTGATTTCACTGAACAGACCTTTCTAGCTAATTGAATAGTCCTTTGTATAACAGGGCTTTTTCCATTCATCGCGAGGAAAGGATCGGATGTATCTTTATATTTTGCTACTTCTTGCTCTAATCGGTGCATTTCATGTGACATATTAAATAGTTTTTCATTCAATACAACTTGATTTGTCACATCTGTTTCTGAAACGACTGCTCCTATAATTTCATCGTTACAGTAAACGGGGTTTGAATTTATTAATACGAACAAATCAGGACGAGGCTGATGGAATTGAGCGATTATACTTTTTCCGTCATGCAATGATTGCAAGATTTCCAAGTCTTTATAATCAAAAAAACGAGTAATTGGTTGTCCAATAATTTCATTATGATTAACCGAAAAGATTTTTTCAGCACCATCTGTCCACGTACGGACACATTCTTTTTCATCAATGACTGTAACAGAAGAATCAGTCGTTTGAATTACAGTGTTATAAAAAGATTGTAGCTCAGTGTAAGACTTATAAAGAAACGGAATCATTTGCTGAGCCGTTATACAACATATTGGCTCTTCGTTTTTGTTAATGATGACAACGGCTAATGCATGTGAAAGTGCATCAATTAAAGTAGTGAACGAGTCGTCCTCATATATATAGCCGCAACTATATTCTTCTGTAGTAGAAGGGAGGTAATAAAATGTCCCATCTACTGTGTTAATGTGTTTCATGTTACTTGTACAATCGATAGACAAAATTTTCATAAACTCTTTGATTGTTGGAAATGAAAATGTCATAGCGTCCTCCTGATATGTATAAAAATTTAGACAGTGATAAAAAAATAATACACCTATTTACGATAAATTTAAAATATTTTTACAAATAAAAATATTATTTATAAAAAGTGTATATATGTAGAGTTGGCACGTCAATTGCATAAAAGAAAATGAGAGATGTAAGTGAAAGGAGGGGTGTTTTGTGAGGCACTGTGACGTTTTAATAATAGGTGGTGGAATTATAGGATGTTCTATTGCATATTACACTTCAAAATACGGAAGAGACGTAACAATCATTGAAAAAGGTGAGTTTGTCAGTGGGACGTCTTCACGATGTGACGGAAACATTTTGGCGATTGATAAAGACCCAGGGTTTGATAGTCAAATGTCATTAGTAAGTCAAAAATTAGTAACAGATTTAAGTGAGGAGTTGGAGCACTCATTTGAATATAGGGCGCCAGGAAGTATTCTAGTCTGTGAATCAGACGAAGAGATGGAGGCAGCGCAGCAATGGGTGAATCGTCAAAAAGATGCTGGGTTACCGTTTCGAATGCTTGATAGGCAAGACATAAGAGAGGAATCACCATTTTTTGCGGATGATTTATTGGGTGGTTTAGAATGCGCAACTGATTCTACTGTAAATCCATATCTCCTTGCATTTTCACTTCTAGCAGAGTCGAAAAAAATGGGTGCGAAAGCGATTAATCATACAGAAGTAAAAGAAATGAAAAGAGATATAGACGGCTCCTTTATTGTAGAAACGACAAATGGGACGTTTACTGCGAAGCAAATTGTGAACGCAGCCGGTGTGTGGGCTCCTAAAATCGGGCAGATGTTAGATGTAAATATTCCAATCGAACCGAGAAAAGGGCATATTATTGTAGCCTCAAGGCAACAACATGTAGGTTGCCGTAAAGTAATGGAATTTGGTTATTTAATTTCTAAATTTGGCGGAAAACGAAAAGTGGATGCTTTAACTGAAAAATACGGGGTAGCTCTTGTATTTGAACCGACAGAAAGCCAAAATTTTTTAATTGGTAGTAGTCGAGAGTTTGTAGGATTTCATACGAGAATTAACAACGAGGTTATTAAATGCATTGCGAACAGAGCAATTCGTTTTTATCCGAAAATGGCAGATATGATGGTGATTCGTTCATATGCCGGCTTACGTCCGTGGACAGAAGATCATTTGCCAATTATTTCACGAGTGGATCATATTCCAAATTATTATATTGCAGCTGGACATGAAGGTGATGGAATTAGTCTTGCGGCAGTTACTGGGAAAGTGATTGAAGAGTTATTAAATGAAAAAGAAACAATTATTCCTATTGAACCACTTCGTTTGAGTCGTTTTACAGAAAGGGTGTTAAACGGATGAGGTCACAAAAAGTCTTTACGACGATTGATACACATACGGGCGGGAATCCAACGAGGACATTAATTAGCGGCCTTCCTAAGCTAATTGGAGAGACGATGGCAGAGAAGATGTTACATATGAAAAAGGAATATGACTGGATTCGCAAATTGTTAATGAATGAGCCGCGTGGTCATGATGTAATGTCTGGAGCATTGTTAACAGATCCATGTCATCCTGAAGCTGATATAGGCGTTATATACATAGAGACAGGTGGATATTTACCGATGTGTGGTCACGATACAATTGGTGTGTGTACAGCTTTAATTGAATCAGGTTTAATTCCAATAGTTGAACCGATTACTTCTTTAAAGCTTGATACACCAGCCGGCTTAGTTGAAGTGGATATTACTGTTCAAAATGGAAAGGCGAAAGAAGTTTCATTCTGTAACATACCAGCTTTTTTACTGAAAAATATTACTGTACAAGTCGAAGGAATTGGAACTGTAGAGGCTGATATTGCGTATGGAGGGAATTTTTATGCCATTATCGATGCGAAGTCAGTAGGTTTAGAGTTAGTACCAGAAAATGCATCCATAATTATTGATAAGGCGATTCATATTCGAAACACAATAAATGAGAAGTTTGAAATTATTCATCCAGAGTATTCGTTTATAAAAGGATTAACACATGTTGAATTTTATACAGATCCTACTCATAAAAGTGCGCATGTGAAAAATACAGTTGTTGTTCCGCCAGGAGGAATTGATCGATCTCCATGTGGTACAGGAACATCAGCGAAGTTAGCTGTATTATACGCTCATAAAAAAATCGACATCGATGAAGAATTTGTTCATGAGAGTATTGTAGGTTCACTATTTAAAGGGTGTGTCATGAATACAACATATGTAGAAAATATTGAAGCGGTAGTAACAAAGATTACCGGCTCAGCTTGGCTTATGGGGATGCATAGATTTTTCTACAATGAAAAGGATCCACTGAAAGAAGGCTTTTTGCTAATTCCGCCGATGGAACATGAAACGGAGGATGTAAAATGAACATTCAAAAAATGTATACAGCAGTAGATGTGCACGTAGCTGGCGAAGCGTTTCGTGTAATAAAGGACGTACCATGCAAATACTACTACAGTTTAGAACATTTAAATGAACAATTTTCAGGCGAATTAGCAGAAGAAATGCAGCTTTTATTAAATGAACCACGTGGTTTTATTGGGTTAAATGGATGTATTGTCGTTCCTTCTATTCATAAGGAAGTGGATGCAGCTGTGTTATTTTTTAATCATGAAGGAACCATTCCTCTTCATTATGGAGGTATTGTCGCAGTGATAACGATGTTACTAGAAAGTGGATATTTAAAAAAGAAAGAGTCTAATCAATACAAAATTGAAACACTATCTGGAATATTTTCAGTCCATGCCTATGTAGTGGATGATGAAGTGATATCGGTGTCGTTTGAAAGTAAACTATGTTATATGGTTGAGAAAGATTTGAAGATTGGTAATATACGTTACTCTCTTATACAGGCTGATAAAGTATATGCAGTTGTAGAAAAGGATGCGTACTCACCAGAAATTGGTATTAAAAATATCTCTGAATTAAAGAAATGGGGAGAAGCTACACTTCAAGCGATACAAAAACAGTCGCTTATAAAAAGACTTATTTTAGTAGATTCTTCGCAAACAGAAGAGAAACATATAAAGTCGATTACATTTCATGAAGATAACTTTATTGTCCGTTCGCCCGGTTTTGTTTCTACTATTGTGTCCTATGTACATGCGTTATTTAATAATGAGTATATAACGGATAAACCTTTTAAAAATGAAAGTATATTTAATAGTTTTATAACAGTAGAAAAAGTGAAGAAAGAAGAATTAGGATATATTTTCCGTTTTGAGAGTAGAGGATTTATTACAGGGATGCAGACGTTTCTATTAGACCCTACTGATCCATTTCCAACAGGTTTTTTATTAAAATAAAATGTTAAAGGGAGAGATAAATATGCAAAAAATTAAAGGGGCATTTCCAGTATTAATAACACCAATGGATGAATTTCAAGAGATTGATTGGAAAGGTGTAAAACAAAACGTAAACTACTTTATTGAGCAAAAGGTAGCTGGAATTATTATTAATGGAAGTACAGGGGAGTTTGTTAGTTTATCAAAAGAAGAACGATTTAACATGGTAGAAACAGTATTAAAAGAAGTCGATGGCCGTATTCCAGTCATTGTTGGAACTGCAGCAGAAACGACGAAAGAAACGATTGAATATACGAAACATGCAGAAGCACACGGAGCGGATTGCGCATTAATTATAAACTCTTACTATTGTAAACCAAAGGAAGAGGAAATTTATTTTCATTTTAAAGAAATCTCACACGCTGTAAATATACCAATTATGTTATACAATAATCCATTTACTTCTGGTGTTGATATGAGTACAGAGCTAATGCTTCGAATTGGAAAAGAGTGTGAAAATGTTACACATATTAAAGAGTCTAGTGGAGATATTCGTAAAGCAAGAGATTTAGTAAGACAAGGCGAAGGTGCTTTTCAAGTTTTCTGCGGATCTGAAGATTTAGTTATGGAGTCTTATTTAGTTGGTGCCTCGGGATGGGTTTCAGTTGCAGGAAATATCGTACCAGGACTCGTTACGAAAATGTATGAGCATTTTCAAAATGGTGAATTAGAAAAAGCATGGGAGATAAACGATGCGATTTTACCGCTTTGTGAATTTCTTGAAGGATCAGGGAAATATGTACAAATTGTTAAACGGTCAATGGAATTACACGGGCAAGTTGGAGGACCTTCTCGTTATCCGAGATTAGGATTAACTGAAGTAGAAGATCAAAAGCTTCAAACGATATTATCCGAAATCGCAGCTCATGCAGCTGTTTAAATAGGGAGGCGTGTATATATGTTAACGACAAACATTGAGCTAAAATCAAAAGTGAAAGCGTTTTTAAATGAAGAAATTAAAATGTTTATTAATGGTGAATTTGTTCCTTCTATTAGCGGGAAGACGTTTGAAACATATAATCCAGCAACAGAGGATGTTCTAGCTGTCGTATGTGAAGCACAAGAAGAAGATATTGATGTCGCAGTAAAAGCTGCGAGATTGGCCTTTGAATCAGGCCCTTGGACAGAAATGACTACTGCTGAAAGAGCACATCTTATATATAAACTAGCGGATTTAATTGAAGAACATAAAGAAGAATTAGCACAGCTAGAAGCATTAGATAATGGAAAACCATATCAAGTAGCACTTGAAGATGATATTGCAGCGACGGTTGAAAACTACCGTTATTATGCAGGTTGGGCTACAAAAATTATCGGACAAACAATTCCGATTTCAAAAGATTACTTAAATTACACACGCCATGAACCAGTTGGTGTTGTAGGTCAAATTATTCCGTGGAATTTTCCGCTCGTTATGTCTTCTTGGAAAATGGGAGCTGCACTTGCAACTGGTTGTACGATTGTATTAAAACCTGCAGAACAAACACCTTTATCGTTGCTATATACAGCAAAACTTTTTAAAGAAGCTGGTTTTCCAAACGGTGTTGTAAACTTTGTACCAGGTTTCGGCCCTGAAGCAGGAGCTGCGATAGTAAATCATCATGATATTAATAAAGTTGCTTTTACAGGATCTACTGTTACGGGAAAATATATTATGCGTCAATCTGCAGAAACAATTAAACATGTAACGTTAGAGCTTGGTGGTAAGTCACCAAATATCATTTTAGAAGATGCTGATTTAGAAGAAGCGATTAATGGTGCATTCCAAGGGATTATGTATAATCATGGCCAAAATTGTAGTGCGGGATCCCGCGTATTCGTTCATCGGAAGCATTATGAAACGGTAGTAGAAGAGTTAGTAAAAAGGGCAAATAATATTAAACTTGGAGCTGGGATGGAAACTGATACAGAAATGGGGCCACTCGTATCTAAAAAACAACAAGAGCGTGTGCTGCATTATATTGAACAAGGAAAGAAGGAAGGTGCTACTGTTGCAGCTGGTGGTGAACGTGCATTTGAAAAAGGCTATTTTGTTCAGCCAACCGTATTCACAAATGTTACTGATGATATGACAATTGTTAAGGAAGAAATCTTTGGACCGGTTGTCGTTGTACTTCCATTCGATTCAACAGAAGAGGTAATCGAAAGGGCAAATCACTCTTCATATGGACTTGCAGCAGGCGTATGGACACAAAATATTAAAACAGGACATCAAGTTGCCAATAAATTAAAGGCAGGAACAGTATGGATTAATGATTATAACTTAGAAAATGCAGCTGCACCATTTGGTGGATATAAGCAATCTGGTATTGGGCGCGAACTAGGTTCCTATGCGCTTGATAATTATACAGAAGTGAAGAGTGTTTGGGTAAATATTAAGTGAAAAACTAGTTTGTGAGAGTCTTGCAGACGATGAATAGTGAGATAAAAGAATGATGAAATAGTATGAGAAGCGGACAACTGGAATGTGGGATAAAGGTTGTCCGTTTTCTTATATAAAAAATTACTTTTTCAAAAGAATGATAAGGGGGATTTGGATGGAAAAGTTAGTAGAGTGGTTAGTGGGGCAAGTATGGAGTATAGGTTTAGTTGTTTTCGCATTAGGAGCAGGAGTGTATTTTACCATTGCGACTCGTTTTTTACAGATTCGTTATTTTAAAGAGATGATTAAGCTACTTTTTGAAGGGAAAAGTTCAGAGACTGGAATATCATCCTTCCAAGCATTTTGTTTGGCTCTATCAGGAAGGGTTGGAATAGGTAATATCGCAGGGGTAGCAACAGCAATAGCTTTTGGGGGACCGGGCGCTGTATTTTGGATGTGGGTGATGGCACTTTTAGGGGCCGCTAGTGCATTTGTTGAATCAACATTATCTCAAGTATATAAAAGTAAAGTAGGAAATGAATATCGTGGCGGTACACCATATTTCATTGAGAAAGGTTTAAAAATGAAATGGTTTGCAGTCATTGTAGCGGTAGTTGTAACACTTTCATACGGCGTTTTATTACCAGGTATTCAATCGAGTAGTATCGCTGTTGGATTTGAAAACTCTAACGGTATTAGTAAATATGTAACAGGTATATTTTTAGTTGTGTTACTAGCAGCGATTATTTTTGGGGGAGTAAAAAGAATTGCTGGTGTGTCACAAATGTTAGTACCTTTTATGGCAATTGGCTATGTAATTGTTACATGCATCATTTTAATTGCAAATGTAACAGAAATTCCAAGTATGTTTGCTTTAATTTTCTCAAGTGCATTTGGTGTAAATGAAATGTTTGGCGGGATCGTTGGTGCAGCAATTGCATGGGGTGTAAAGCGAGCGGTGTTTTCAAACGTTGCAGGTGTTGGAGAGGCAACATATAGTTCGGCTGCTGCAGAAGTATCGCATCCTGCAAAACAAGGGTTAGTTCAAGCGTTTTCTGTATATATCGATACAATTGTAGTTTGTACAGCGACAGCGCTTATGATATTAATAACAGGTATGTACAATGTTATACCTGAAGGGAAAAGTGCAATTGTACAAAATATAGGCAATGTAGAAGCAGGTCCTATTTATACACAACAAGCAGTTGAAACTGTTATGACTGGATTTGGTCCAATATTTATTTCAATCGCAATCTTCTTCTTCGCATTTACAACTTTGCTTGCTTATTACTATATCGCAGAAACGACTCTCACTTATTTAGATTGTGAATTGAAATATGGATGGTTAAAACCAGTTTTAAAAATTGGATTTTTAATTATGGTATACATCGGTAGCGTAGAATCAGCTTCACTTTTATGGAATCTTGGAGATTTAGGAATCGGTAGTATGGCATGGTTAAACCTTATTGCAATCCTATTATTAAGCAAAACCGCATTAAAAGTGTTAAAAGATTATGAGGCGCAGAAAAAAGAAGGGAAAGATCCAGTATTTGATCCTAAAAAAGTAGGAATGGAAGGTTTAACGATTTGGGAAGAGCGAAGTAAAGAGGGAGAAAGGAAAAGTTCTAAAGAAAAAATGTCGGTGGATGATGGGCTGAAACTGTAAACGTGTAAATTTAAAAGTTTAATAAACTGAAAATTCTTTCTATTTTTAAAGTGAGTATTTGTATATATCATTCATTTTATCTCATACTAAAGTAAGTGTAAATAAAATGAATGGAGGATATACGATGGAAAATCAACAATTTGGCTCTATAAATGATGTATTACTTCATTACAAAGAAGGTATTGGGAATTTCACACAACAAATTCCTGAAATTGCAGAAACCTATAACGCTTTTACACAAGCGTGTTTTCAGGAGGGGGCATTAACTAAAAGAGAAAAACAGCTTATTGCATTAGGGATTAGTTTAGCAACACAAGACGAATATTGTACGATTTATCATACAAAGGGATGTATTGACCAAGGATGTTCTGATAAAGAAATTTTAGAAGCTTGTGGTGTTTCGACCGCGTTTGCTGGCGGAGCTGCAATGAGTCAAGCAGTAACTTTAGTACAAGAGTGTATGGTGGAATTAAAAAATCAAAGTCATTAAACTAGAAAACCCTCCTTAAAATATTATTTTAAGGAGGGTTTTCTAGTTTATCCTAATTTTTTTGAAAAAGTTTCAATTGCTTCATATAGTCGATAGCTTTTGTTTTATTTCTTTGCTTAGAAACATATTGTGCCTCGTTTAAATGTCTATAATAATTTTTAAATATTTCTTCAGAAAGAATTCCATCAGACATGGCTTTTTTAACCGCGCATTGTGGTTCATTTGTATGTGAACAGTTAGAAAATTTACATTTCCTAGAGATATCAACTATATCTTCATATCCAATATTTAAGTTACCTTCATGATTTATTAAGTCAAATCCTATTTTACTAATAAGTAATCCCTCCACTTTTAAATGAGTTTTTTAGAAGCATACTTACAAATTGTATCGTTTTTAAGTTATGATTGTTTTAATATTCTGTATTCTTATAAATTGATTTCTCTACATCAGGGAGAAGGGTGTATATGCTCTTCCCAATTAAAGATTCTAATTCATTCTTAATTGTATAGAATCCTTTCCAATGTAAAGAAGTATGAGAGGTTGTGCCATGACGTAAACCAACAGAAACCAATCTTCTTTCAAGCGTAGTAAAACCATCTGCATCAGCGAGAGCGTCGCAAAGAGTAATTACTTTATTGTATAAGTCATAGTCACTATGTTCATTCAATATTTCAATTAACCGGCTTTTCATATAATCAGGAACAAGGCTCCACTCTGCTGCGATATCTATATGCTCATTTTTGCAAGGAAATGAATGCGTCACACATATAACGGCGTTTCCTGTATACCCTAAATCATTCATATACATGTAACCATCATAGGAATGAATAACAGATTTAGTAAAACCTTTATATCTTCCTATATCATGCAGGAGAGCGGCATTGTATGCTATATCAACATCTAAGTCATACCCATTTTTTATAAGTTCTACAATTATTTTTTCAGTTGCATTGGCAACATGAATTGAATGTTCGAACCAAGGACCTGGGTTTTGTTCATATGCCCAATCCAGTAATTTTCTTACGTATTTCCTGTCTAATATATATTTCATATAGTGATCCTTTCTCTAAAAAATCGTATCTTAATCAATTTCATCTTAATATTTAATTATTCCTGCTATAAAAATTGTTAAAATGAAAACAAAAGGGGGAAAAGTAATGCGAAATTTAGTAATTGAAGAAATGAAGCAACTAGAAAATGAGATTGAAGATCTTTCTAAACTTTTGACAACGGTTGTAGATGATGGGGCATCAATTGGTTTTTTACCTCCACTGGAACAAAAAGAAGCAACAAATTATTGGCAAGCGGTATTAGCACCAGAAGTAATATTGTATGTTGCTAAAATAAACAATGAAGTGGCAGGAAGTGTTCAATTACATTTAGTTACAAAGCCTAACGGGACCCATAGAGCTGAGATTTGCAAGTTAATGACTCATCCGAATTTTAGACGTAACGGTATTGGACGTTCACTTATGCAAAAAGCAGAGGAAAGAGCGAAACTAGAAAACAGATCTCTTTTAGTATTAGATACTAGAGAAGGAGACCCTTCCAATAGATTGTACAAGTCATTAGGCTTTCAAGAATCCGGTAAAATACCAGGGTATGCAATTTCTCCGGATGGTGAGTTAGATGCAACGGTTATTTATTATAAAATGATTTAGTTTTTTCTTTTCATTCTTTAACTTCAAATTGAACGTTCAATTTGAAGTCCAGTTTATATAAGAGTTTAACAGGTTTTTAAGAGGTAGTATTAAAATAGGGATTTTGAAGCCATTTGGTGAATAGTAAATGTTAATCTAAAAGATGGAGGTTGCTGTGATGTTGAAACTGTTTCAATATAACTGGCAAGTTCGTGATGATTGGTTTACATGGTGCGAAGACATATCGGCTGAAGAACTAGTAAAGAAACGGGTCGGTGGGTTCGGCAGTATACTACATACCCTATTTCATATTGTAGATGTGGAATATATGTGGATCTTAGGGTTGCGCGGTGAATCAGTCCCTGAGGAACCAGTGTTTGAAGAGTATGCCAGCTTACAAAAAGTGAAAAATCTTTCAGCTCAATACCACGAGAAAGTGAAGCCGTTTGTGACTTCTTGGACAAATGAAATGGATTCTCGGAAACTTTCAAAAGCTGACTTCAAGGAAGAGCCGATTAGCTCAAGAGACGCACCAATTAGGCGCCGAGTCATTGAATGTACACACGGAGAGTTAATACGTCATGTCATTGTCCACGAAATCCATCATATCGGCCAGTTGTCTATATGGGCACGTGAGATAGGAAAGGAGCCAGTTTCCGCAAATCTGAGAGGGAGAGGGCTATTTGATAACTAGACTACCTTTGCCAAATTCGTAATTGCACGCTTTAATGGCACAAGGATCAAGTAATAATCAATCTTTTTCAAAACCCACTTTTTCTATTTATTATTTTATCTAGGTTTATAGAGTTAATGTAATCAAACTTTTTTAAGCGCTACACTGTGATATATAATTGTAAGTAGTTAACAATAAAACGACAAAATAAATAATAAATGTGATAACTGGTAATTAAAATGCGTGAAGAATTGATATTGTTGTAGTTAAACGAATTTGAGAAAGTTTTTAGAGGGTTCTTTTAGTAATGCTCTTCCACTTATAATGGATGTAGAGAAGATGACTAGGCAACTATAGTTATTTTCGTTTCATTTTTGGGAAGGGGATGAAAGAATGAAAAAGACAAGTTTACAAAAGATGAAAAAGGTTATGTTAAGTGGTGGGATATTACTTACGGGATTATTAACATTTGGGTTTTCAGAAAAGGCTTCAGCTCATGGGTATGTAGAATCACCAGCGAGCCGATCTTATTTATGTAAGCAAGGGGTAAATGTAAATTGCGGTCCAGTTCAATATGAACCGCAAAGTGTAGAAGGAATAGGCGGCTTTCCGCAATTAGGACCTTCTGATGGACAAATTGCAGGTGCTGGTAATTTTCCTGCTTTAGACGCTCAATCAGTGGATAGGTGGAAGAAAATTACGTTAAACGGCGGGACGAATACATTCAAGTGGAAACTAACGGCTCCTCATAGTACGAAAGAATGGAAATACTACATTACAAAGAAGGATTGGAATCCAAATATGCCTTTAACAAGGTCTAGTTTAGATATAGTGCCGTTCTATGTGAAAAATGATGGCGGAGTTAGACCGGGGACAACAGTAACGCATGAAGCAAATGTACCAACTGATCGTAGTGGCTACCATCTTATTTTAGCTGTTTGGGAGATTGCGGACACTGGAAATGCATTTTATCAAGTTATTGATGTGAACCTTGTGAATAATGGTTTAAATTCCAATTTTGCATTTAACAATGCAGTGCAAGTTCCTACACTATTTTAAATTAAATATACATTTTGATCATCTAATTCATTTTAGATGATCTTTTTTATGAAAAATATAGAGGAAAGTACAATTATTTATAAAAAATTCGGGTTTAAATATTGTCATATTTGCTTCTTTAAGATATCCTTTTCATGAAGAGGTGGAAAACATGGAAAAAGTACTAGTTTTCGGGCATAAAAACCCAGATACAGATGCAATTTGTTCTGCAATTGCTTATGCAGAATTGAAAAAAGAATTAGGAATGAATGCTGAGCCTGTACGTTTAGGCGAAATCAGCGGTGAAACTCAATTTGCGTTAGACTATTTTAAAGTAGAAGGACCGCGTTTTGTTGAGACAGTTGCAAGCGAAGTGGACAACGTTATTTTAGTTGACCATAACGAGCGTCAACAAAGTGCTAACGATATCGAATCTGTTCGTGTGTTAGAAGTAATCGATCATCACCGTATTGCTAACTTTGAAACAAGCGATCCTATTTACTACCGTTGTGAGCCAGTTGGATGTACAGCTACAATCTTAAACAAAATGTACAAAGAAAATGGCGTTACAATTCGTAAAGAAGTTGCAGGTTTAATGTTATCTGCAATCATTTCAGATTCTTTATTATTCAAATCTCCAACTTGCACAGAACAAGACGTAGCAGCAGCTCGTGAATTAGCGGAAATCGCTGGTGTAGATGCAGATAGCTATGGCTTAGAAATGTTAAAAGCTGGTGCTGACTTAAGCGGAAAAACAATGGAGCAATTAATCTCTCTTGATGCTAAAGAATTCCAAATGGCTAACGCGAAAGTTGAAATTGCACAAGTAAACGCTGTCGATACTAACGAAGTTCTTGTACACCAAGCGGAACTTGAAAAAGTTATCTCTGCAGTAGTAGAAGAAAAAGGGTTAGACCTATTCTTATTCGTTGTAACTGATATCTTAACTAACGATTCTGTCGGTCTTGCGATCGGTAAAGCAGCAAACGTTGTTGAGAAAGCATACAACGTAACATTACAAAACAACACAGCTACATTAAAAGGTGTTGTATCTCGTAAAAAACAAATCGTACCAGTATTAACTGAAGCATTCCAAGCTTAATACTATTCAGTACTGATTAACAAAAAGGACAAGTAGTCGGATGGCTACTTGTCTTTTTTATTTGTTACATAGGATACTGGTATGAAAATAAGGACAGCATTAGCTATCCTTATAACTGTTTATTCCGCATTAACGGACAGTAAGAGCATTACCTCAAAGTTCAGCGAAAGTAAAGAAGTTAGGTGAGGGATCAACTGTCCGTAAGAGCCCGATTGGTGAAGGCCAATAATCCGTGGGGGATGAAGAAAACCCTCACGGATTAAAGTTTCACTTTATTCGTAAGACTTTTTCCTGTTTATATAAAATGTAAAAACAGCAGTAATGAGGAAAATGGGTATTGCGTACGCTTGCCCAACAAACAACTTCCAACTAATAGAATTATAGCCTTCAGATGCTGGAACAATCATAACAATAACACAAACGATAAAATAGACGAATAGTGCAGGGATAATATTTTTCATTATTGTTCACCTCCTTTAAAAAAACAATAAAATAAACATATTCATATATTAAAATTTTTATGATTCGTTTTAAAGATTAAGCTCACAAAATGTTTATGAAGTAGTATTATATTTGTAAAGAGTGCAGTGTACTACGTAGATGTAGAACGAAAAAAATTGGACTATGCTTCTGAAAAGAAGTGAAATATGAGTGGAAATCGATATAAATATGGTAAAATATTCAATTGTGACGTTTGGAATTATTATATAGTATTTTGCGAGGGAAATGTATGAAATAATTGATTTAACATAAGGAAGAAAAGAGGTAAAAAATATAGATGAAAAGATTATGTATAATCCCATGTGGAAAGAAGAAAATCTGGGATAAGTATGTAGATTATGGACCTACTGAGGCGAAGAATGTATATATTAGTCCTTTCGGGAAAGCATGTCAGGCGTACGCAACTGAGTTTTTTGATGATTGGGTTATTTTATCAGCAAAGCATGGATTTTTAAAGCCGAATGATATTGTACAAGAAAACTATGATCTTGCATTTGATTCGAAGAGTGATGAAGTTATTAGTATAGAGCAACTACAAAAACAGATGATTGATAAAGGTTTAATACAGTTTGACGAAATTGTTTTGCTTGCGGGAAAGAAGCATAAAAAAGTAGTCACAAAGTTATATCCAGAAGAAATCATTACATATCCGTTAGAAGGATGTAAAGGGATCGGGTATATGCTGCAGAGGTTGAAAGGAGCTGTGGCGGAGGTAAAGGAACTATAGTAGTGGTGTTTCATATTTAGTTAACGTAGTAGTTACCTATTATTATGAACGAGAAGTAAGAAAATATACATGAATGTAAAGCCCAAGCATTGGGCTTTTTTATTTGCAATATTTCCTACGAATATTTAATAGAAAATTTTTAAGAAAGTGTAATACTTAAAAAACTATTGTTTAAAAGTAGAAAATAGACTAGTAAACAAGCCTTTTTCTACTTTTAAACATAGAATATGATGAATTCTATTGAGGAGGAAGCATATTCATGGGGAATCATTGTCATTGTGGACGTTCATTTTGGGATGATTTAATGTTTGGAAGATGTAGATGTAAACGCAGGGACTGTGACGAATGTTGCTGCAAAGAGAAACCGAAATGTGATTGTGACGAGTGTCGTTGCAAGGAAAAGCCGAAGTGTGATTGCGAAAAATGTCATTGTAAAGAGAAACCGAAATGCCATTGTAAACAGGAAGGGTATTAATAATAAAAGAGTACTTTACGTACTCTTTTATTTTATGAGTTTATATTCCATCTTGAACTAAATTTTTTTCAATTTCCCATGTATCTCGCTTTTTAATTTTTATAGCTACATTAGTTCCGCCAGATTCTTTATAAAAAATATAGCCATTGTTTGCGTTTACGTATGTTATTGGTTCACTTATGCAATCTCGTGAACAAGATGTATTAACGAGCTCAAGTAAGGATAGTTCGCTCGGGTCGGTTTTACTTTCAGCTATAACGGCATCAATGTTTGTTTTACGATAACCTTGTAAATTCACATGGAAAATCTGTTCAATTTCTCCTGTAATGCTAGTATTCATTGCTTCTACTGAATTCTTTTTTTCTTGAAGAAATCCATTTTCATAAAGTAATTTTGTATATCCAAGCCAGGCGATTAAAACTAGCATGATAAACATACTAGACATTTTTAGTGTTCGAAGTCTTTTACTAACAATTGTTTCTGAGTATTTCATTCACTCTAATCCTCCAATGTTTTTAATTTAAAGTATGCCTGGATACATACATTTAGAAGAGGATAGAAGGCAACAAGTTGTTGATTCAAAAAAGAAAACATCAGAAGTTAGATGTTTTCTTTTTTGAATGATTATTGTTATCTGTTCGTTACTTGTTTCATAAGCGGTCTTATTTCTTTAACAGGTGGTTTTTTATCATAGGCATCAACGTAAGAAAAGTAATAATTTAAATTTCTAAGAAGTCCTTTTCCTATTTTAGCGCTTAAAAAGGGGAATACTTGTCCAGTATAATCATCGAGAGATTTACAGTAGTATTTTTCATCTAAATATATACTGTATTTACAAGTGAGTTCTACTAATGAGTTACCTTCATCATCAATTACCTCTTTAGAATCAATAATGTCTATTAATGCAAATTTTTCATTCAAATACACTTTCTTCTTTTTCTCGTGTTTATTTGTGAGTATAAATACGAGACCAATGGCGTTAATCAAACTATTTCCTCCTATAAAAAACGGATATAAATAAAATATATCGATATACGTTAAATGTAAAGAGGAGAGGCGAAATAACATTGAGAGAAAGCTAAATAAGCCGATTTTTTTTTGAAATCGGCTTATGCTTATTTTTATCCCGCATTGACGAGAAGTAAGAATCACACCTTGAAATTCAGCTTAAGTAGAGAAGTTAGGCGGGAGATAAAATGCTCGTGAAACCCTGATTGGTCTGGGTTAGTAATCGGTGGGGATGTACAAACCCATCACTGGTTAACGTCTCAGTTTATTGAAATACTTGCGGGAATTGTTTTACGATTGCGTTTGTTATCATGTCGGCCATTTCTAATGCTTCTTTTTCAATTTTATCGTAAAGTTTTATTCCTGCTTCATAATCTTTATTTAGGAAGGCAAGCGCTTCTGCTTTCGTTAGTGCTAAATGTTCATAAAACATTTTTCTAAATTCCTCTTTATCTATATATGGATTGATACTGTGAAGAAATTCAGTAATTTCATCACCATTAGCGTACCATTTCTTCTCTATAGCGGCAGCTGCATTTTGATCACCAGCTTTTGCGGCTTTCACAAGATCGGCTGCAATTACTAAATGATCTTTAATTAATGCACTATATTTCTTTACTGCATCCTCGCCATAGAAGGGCTCAAGTGATAGTCCCATATGTGTTGCGTTTTGTAGAAGCCGTCCAACAGTAACGTTAACATCGGGTAAATTAAAGACAATACTTATAATAGCCAATCTCGTCCAAGCGACGTGTTGTTCCCATAAAGAACGCATATATCCTTTTAAAAAATTCTCGTTTTTACTTATTCGGTAGTTACGTACGGATAAATCATAGTTTACATAAGGGTTATGATAGGGGGAGTAATACGATTGCCAATAAGAATACATAAAAAGTAACACTCCTTTGAACATGTATAACTCAAAGTATGATAAAGATTTATTTTTAGTTACGTGTCCTAGATAATTTTCAGGTAATTTGAAATGGAGAAATTCGATAAATGATGTTGTGATATATATAAATAAATTGAATATAAAGTAAAAGAGGCTCTGCAAGGGAAGTTGCAGAGCCTCTAAAGGGTATTGCCGAGATGTCGGACTCGACTACGTAATATTATCATAAAATTCTTTTAAAAAAACCTGGTAAATGTGTCCAAATAAAAATGGAACTTTAATAAAGTCAAAGGGACCTGCTTCCCGCGGCAGGCCCCATTAACTAGATAATGTAGATGAGCAAAAACTCATCTGGATTACTTTTATAGTAACAAGTAAAATGCGTTTTGTGTATTGAGAAAAAAGAATTGCATAATTACATGTGAACAATTTATATTTTACTTTTTATGATTATCATGAATTGTTGGGATTTAAATCTGGTTATAAAATGGAGAAAAGACTTGGAAGTGAAATTGAAGTGCACAGAAATATGTAATCATGAAAAAGACCTGCTATTATGAGCAGGTCAACTTAAGGGGTTTATCCAACAGATTATTATATATGGTAGCAACTGAATTGTAGTAAGTCTATACGTTTCATATTGAGAAAACTTCTGTGGATGATCTATTTTTTGCGCATATATTAACGTCTAAAAAGTTGAGAAAGAAAATCAAAAAAATTTCTATAAGAAAATAATGGCTGGTACTTATAATATGATTCATATTTCCACGCATCATTATTAGAGAATTGGAGTTGTTTTGTTTTTGCTTTGATGGAACTCATATTACGATGCTTCATATAATAACCTCCTGCATTTATATATATACGATTAGTAGTATTCAAGAAAGGGCAATAAAATGAATATTTAAATTGAAATGCTTTCTTCATGTGTAATGGATGTATGTTTTAAATGTTGTGAAACATACAAAACACCGATGCTAATTAATATTAAATACGAGGTGAAATATAGAATAATGAAAAAATAATAAGCATTTATTCATCGCTTTCAAGTCGCATAAGTGATGATATAATAGAAGTAGATGAAAGATAAAGAAAAGCAGGTGAATCTTTTTTGTTTACAAAAGCACAAGAAATTTTAGCGTCTTATTTCGGTTATTCGTCATTCCGAAGAGGGCAAGATGAAACAATTAAAAATGTATTAGAGGGGAAAGATACAGTTTGCATTATGCCTACGGGCGGAGGTAAGTCAATTTGTTATCAAATTCCCGCATTAGTATTCGAAGGAACGACGTTAGTAATATCACCTTTGATTTCACTTATGAAAGACCAAGTAGATACACTAATACAAAACGGTATATCCGCTACGTATATTAATAGTTCTATTTCAATGACAGAAGCTAATCATAGAATTCAATTAGCGAAACAAGGGCATTATAAGTTACTTTATGTCGCTCCTGAGCGTCTTGATTCAATGGAGTTTGTTGATCAACTTATCGATATGAAAATCCCGATGATTGCGATTGATGAGGCGCACTGTATTTCGCAGTGGGGACATGATTTCCGTCCAAGTTATTTACATATACATCGTATACTAGATTATCTCCCAGAAAAACCGCTCGTATTAGCGTTAACAGCGACAGCAACTCCGCAAGTACGTGATGATATTTGCAAAACGCTTGAAATTAATCAAGAAAATACAATTATGACAACTTTTGAGCGTGAGAACTTATCATTTTCTGTCATTAAAGGACAGGATCGTAATGCTTATTTAGCGGATTATATTCGTCAAAATCAAAAGGAATCAGGGATTATATATGCAGCTACTAGAAAAGTAGTTGATCAGTTGTATGAAGATTTAATGAAAGCGGAAGTTTCGGTATCAAAATATCACGCTGGTATGAGTGATCATGATCGAAATGAGCAACAAGAACTCTTTTTACGAGATGAAGTAAGTGTAATGATAGCGACATCTGCATTCGGAATGGGTATTGATAAATCGAATATTCGTTACGTTATTCATTATCAGCTGCCAAAAAATATGGAAAGTTACTATCAAGAAGCAGGACGTGCTGGTCGTGACGGATTAGATAGTGAATGTATTTTGTTATATTCTTCTCAAGATGTGCAAGTACAACGCTTTTTAATTGATCAATCAACAGGAGAATCACGTTTTTCGAATGAACTTGAAAAATTGCAAAATATGACTGATTACTGTCATACAGAACAATGTTTACAATCATTCATTTTGCAATACTTTGGAGAAGAACCGAAAGAAGATTGTGGACGCTGCGGTAATTGTACGGATGACCGTGAGAGCATCGATGTGACGAGAGAATCACAAATGGTTTTATCCTGTATGATTAGAACGAACCAACGATTTGGAAAACAAATGATTGCACAAGTATTAACTGGATCGAAAAATAAGAAAGTTATTGAATTTAATTTTCATACTTTACCAACGTATGGCCTTTTATCAAACCGTAGTGTAAAAGAAGTGAGTGACTTTATAGAGTTTTTAATTTCAGATGAGTTAATTGCAGTTGAACATGGTACGTATCCGACATTAAAAGTAACGGGAAAAGGGAAAGAAGTATTACTTGGTAATGAGAATGTTCTACGAAAAGAACGAGTAGAGACGAGACAAATCGTCCAAGATCATCCTTTATTTGAAGTGTTGCGTGAAGTACGTAAAGAAATCGCACAAGGAGAAGGTGTACCTCCGTTCGTTATTTTCTCTGACCAAACATTAAAAGATATGTGTGCCAAAATGCCGCGAAATGATTCCGAACTGTTAACAGTAAAAGGTATTGGAGAACACAAACTTGTGAAGTATGGCTCGCACTTCTTACAAGCAGTTCAGCATTTTATTGATGAAAATCCAAACTATGTAGAAACAATTAAGACAGAAGTTGTTTCTGAGCGTAAAAAATCAGGAAAAGCTTCAGCGAATTCTCATTTGGAAACGTATGAAATGTATAAACAAGGAATTGACCTAAATGAGATTGCAAAAGAACGTGATCTATCAAGACAAACAATTGAAAACCATTTAATTCGCTCTTTTGAGGATGGGATGGAAGTAGATTGGCAAAGTTTTGTACCAAAAGAGTATGAATCTCTTATAGAAACTGCTGTACAAAATGCAGAAGGTGGTTTGAAATCTATTAAAGAACAGCTTCCAAATGAAGTGAGTTACTTTATGATCCGTGCTTATTTACAAATAAGAAAGTAGAGACATATAAAGGGGATAGGGATTTATGTATCATGTTTTCGTTTATGGCACGTTAAGAAGAGGGCAAACGAATGCTCATTATATGCAAGGTGCAACATGCATCGCAGACGGAGCATGGACGTATGGGGAATTATTTGATACAAACGAAGGATATCCGGCCATGATTTGTTCTAATGAAGTAAAGGTATATGGGGAAGTTTATGAAGTAAATGATGATGTTTTGCATAAGTTAGATGAACTAGAAGAATATACAGGTAATGCAGAGACTGATTTATATGACCGAATAACGCAAACAGTGTATGTTGCTGATACGGAAATACATGCGTATGTGTATATTGCTCAGGATAAAAAGATGTTAAAGAAAGTGATTGATTCTGGGGATTGGCTTTTATATCAAAAAGTATAATAAAAGTAACTATATAAAATTGGAAAGCAGATAATGAAATATTTCATTATCTGCTTTTTATTGTTTCTTTTAATTGAACTTCTCAAATTAATAAAGAATGTTTTAAATATGTTATATCGAATTAAAGCAAAGCAGAGTAGGGATTAATGGTTACTCTTTTATATTTTAGAAAATTCTCACTAGAACTATTGACTTTGCGAATGGATTTTTAATACAATTGTATTTCGACTGAAAAATTAGAACGGACAGGAGGGAATCGTCGAAATGAGCAACATATTTGAAGATGAGTTACAAAAAATGAGGGATACTTTACATACGATGGATGATCAATTAGAACAGCTTGAAAAAATCCCGGTTTATTATGGAGAAGATTTTAAAGAGCAAATTCTTGAAAGCATGAGGGAGTCAAATAGACAGAACTTACGTATCGGTGTGGAAGAGCCGTATTTTGGAAGACTAGACTTTCAAGAGGATGGAAAAGAACAAGTTATGCCGATTTATATCGGTAAAGTAGGTGTTTCAGATAAGGACACGATGAAACCAATTGTTATCGATTGGCGAGCGCCTGTCGCAAGTATGTTTTATTCATTTACCGGTGGAGAAGAACTAGCGTTTTATCAATCACCAGATGGGTTAGTTGAAGGTGATGTGTATTTAAAACGAAACATTTCCATTCGTAAAAGAGAACTTGAACGTGTTGTTGATACATATGTGAAAGGAAATGAAGATGTATCGCATGCCGATGATTTTCTTCTATATCGATTAGGTGAGAATAAAGATAATAAACTAAAGGATATTGTTTCAACGATTCAATCGGAACAAAATGATATTATTCGAGCGGAAAGAAATTTACCATTACTTATTCAAGGGGTTGCAGGGAGCGGAAAGACAACAATCGCTTTACATCGCCTTGCTTTTTTAATTTATGAATACCGTGAACAGTTAGAGGCAGAAAGAATGATTGTATTTGCTCCGAACAGCTTGTTTTTAGATTATATTTCGAGTGTACTGCCTGAATTAGGGGTAGGGAATATTAGTCAAACAACGTTTCCAGATTGGGCATTGCGTACGTTAGATGATTCAGTGAAACTAAAGCAAACAGAAGAGAAATTGAAAGAAGCATTTTCAATTAATCGTGATGAAAGTAAGGTAATGCTCGGTAAATTAAAGGGTACACTGGAATTTAAGGCGTTTATTGAAGAGAGAATGATTCAATTTGAAAATGACTTAGTTCCGACAAAGGATTTTGAGGCGTGGGATAAAGCGATTATTCCAGTAGAAGACATTAAAAAATGGATGCAAGTTGAATATAAACATTATCCACTAAAGAAAAGAAGAGAACGTTTAGTAGGCCGCATGAAGCGCTGGATTGAAATTGAACTTAAAAAGTTTGGGGAAACGAACGAGAAAAAATTGCTCAAAAAAGAAGCGACTAAGAGATTGAACACATATATGAAGTTTTGGCCAAAAATGAGTGCTCTTTCACTGTATAGTTCAATATTGAAAAGTAAAGAAATACTCGAAGTTTTACCTGAAGAACTTGTTAAAGAAACAGAAAAGAGTTGTCGTAAAAAAGAAGTGTATGTAGAAGATTTACCTGCCTTAATTTACATCCATCATCGCATAACAGGTATTGAAATCGGTCAGAAGTTTCATCATGTCGTTATTGATGAAGCGCAAGATTTTTCGCCATTTCAAGTGTATGTATTAAAAGAAATTACACTAGGTAATTCTTTCACTATATTAGGTGATTTATCGCAAGCGATTTATGATTACCAAGGAATTGAAGATTGGAACGCATTTAAGGAAGTATTCCAAGAAACAGGTTATTTTGAATTGACTAGAAGTTATCGTTCTACAAAAGAAATTATTGAATTCGCAAATGAAATAATTAAAAATGCAGAAATACCAGTGGGGCTCGCAACACCAGTTTTCCGTAGCGGTGAAGACGTAAAAGTAATCCATGCAGAAGATCAATTCACTGAAGTTTTGAAGACAATAAAGCATTTGCAAAATGCAGATGTAAAAACAATTGCAGTAATAGGTAGAACAGATGATGAATGCCACGATATGTATGAGAAATTAACGAATGCAGGATTGACGGTAAATGTCATTGAAGCAAATCAAAGTAAATATGAAGGTGGTATTTCAGTAGTACCTGTATATTTAGCGAAAGGTTTAGAATTTGACGCTGTAATTCTAATGGATGTTGATGAAGAACATTATAAAAATACAAAGCATGATGCGAAGTTAATGTATGTCGCATGTACGAGATCACTGCATGATTTATGGATTTTCCATAGCGGTGAAGCGTCGCCTTTAATTAAAGGATTAAAATAAATGTAAAAAGAGGATTTTCTAGTAGGGTATGAAAATCCTCTTTTTTATATTTAAAAGCTAGATGAATTAACGACCTGAGCGGTTATTTAAATAATATAATAAAGTAAAAAAAGTGCAATGGAGTTATATGCATTAATATGTGCGTTTAAGTATAAATCTTGGTGATGGAAGTGTTTCTTGTTCTGCTTCAAAATACGCAACTTGATTTGTAATTGAGTATAGAATAGAAGGCATTCCCATTCCAACAGCAGCCTCTAATGCGTCCAGCAAAGGGAGTGTTTTTCCATCGATTTTTGTGTCCTATGATATGGCGTAACAAGAATCAACAGCCCCATGTTTTTTTAACAGATCTCCTATATCAATTGGACAAGAATTAGGCTTAGGAATTTCAATCATATATTCTTCACGTAACGTAGTTCTGTAATTATGGCAAAGTCGACCGATCGCATCTTTACGTTTTTTTGAAGAAGAAAGCTCAAATAGTACTCTATTTTGAAGGCGCTTAGTAAAAAATGATTTTACAATGATCTCTTCTAATTTTTTATCCATTAAGATTCTCCAATCAACTAATCATTTGTTGGAAATTTTAGTGTTATTATATCATTACATATATTAAAAAAGGGGAAAAGCTATGATTACAAAAGTAATAACAAAAAGAAAATGGGAAATCGCAAAAACAACTGGAGAAATTCATGAAGAGTCACTTATAAAAGAGGGGTTTATTCATTGTTCATTATTTGAACAAGCTTTAAAGGTTGCAGAAAAACATTTCTTTCATGAAGAAGAGGTTTTATTACTTACAATAAATCCATCCTTGGTAAAAGCAGAAATAAAATATGAACTTGCTTCAAATGGTCAAGAATACCCGCATGTATATGGAGTAATCAATGTTGAGTCGATTGTAGGGGTTATCCCATTTCCTAAAGAAAAAGGAGAGTTTATATTACCAGAGGTACAAAGTTAAGCGTGTTATAAATATATAAGTTAGCTAGAAAAGCACAAATCGTATAGTTTGTGCTTTTTTTATCCGTTTTTTGGTAAATGATAATTGTTTTTGTCACACGAATACTGTACGATACATAGTATAAAACACATACTGTATGACATATAGTAATAAAAATGAGGTGGGTGAATGGATACTTTATTAAATTCATTAATTACTGAGTTAAGAAGAGGGACATTGACATTAGCGGTTTTAAGTCAATTAAGAACGCCGCAGTATGGATATTCACTTGTCCAATTATTGGAGCAATCAGGGATTACAATTGATCAAAGTACTTTATATCCACTACTTCGTCGATTAGAAAAGCAGAAACTAGTTACGAGTAGTTGGGATAAAACGGAGAGTAGACCTCGTAAGTATTATGTTTTAAGTGAATATGGACTAGAGATATTTTTACAATTGAAAAAGGAGTGGATAAAGGATTCGAAAGAACTTTATAACCTATTAAAGGAGGAGGACGAGAATGAGTTTGATTGATATGTACGTCCAAGAAGTGGCGAAGAGATTACCTGAAAAAAATCGTGAAGATATTACGCTTGAGCTACGGTCGACAATAGAGGATATGTTACCAGACGATTATAATGAAGATGATGTGAAGAGCGTTCTCGAAAAATTGGGAAGTCCGGTTTCATTGGCTAATGGGTATTTGGATAGACCGATGCATTTAATTGGACCACGTTATTTTGATGTATATACGACGTTATTAAAAATGATTATACCAATTGCAGCTGTTATCGCACTCATTGCAATGGTTGCAGAAAATTTTATAGGCTATACTGGTAATCAAGTAGTATTAGATGTTATTTTAAAATTGATAGGTAAAGGCATTGGGGAAATTGTTGAAGTAGGCCTCCATGTGTTTTTCTGGTTGACACTTGTATTTGCTGTTTTAGAAAGAACTGATAAAGAAAAGGATCCACACCCATTAACAACAAGTTTAAAAAAATGGACGCCAGATGATTTGAAAAATATCTCGTATATCCCGAAGAAAAAGGCAATCTCAAAGTTTGAAGTTTTTGGAGGTTTAATGTGGACAGCAATATGGGCTACCCTTTACTTTTATGCAAACCATCTTGTAGGCGTATATAATGGTACGGAAAACGGACTGAAGTTTATCGCGCCAACGTTTAATCAAGATGTTTTACTTCAATATTGGCCGATTATTTTGGTTATGATCGTTTTTGAAGTAGCTATATCTCTTTATAAGTTAGTACAAGGACAATGGACGAAAAGATTGGCAATCGGAAATGGTATTCTTCAAGTAGTCGGAACGATAGTATTCATTGTAATTGTAGTAAATCCACATATATTTAACGAAGGATTTATTACGTATTTGGCAAATGTGTTTACTATTTCCCCAGAAGGATTTAAAACGTGGTTAGTTGGCGGTGGAATTATCATTTATACGTTGTCCGCTGCGATTAATATATTTGATGGTTTCCGAAAAGCAAGTATTCGTATGTGGAAATAAAACAGAAATTTCGGTAAAATAAAATTATTAAAAAGATAGCGAAAGAAGATTAACATTAGGAAAGGAAGAAAACGATGATCAGGGAAGCAACGAAAAGAGATGTAGCATATATTTTAGACATTTATAACGATGCGATACTTTATACAACAGCTGTATATGCATATAAACCTGTAACCCTTGAAAATAGAATAGATTGGTATGAACAAAAAAAGGCTGATGGCTATCCAATTTTCGTATACGAACTAGATAATAAAGTAGTAGGATTTGCGACATTCGGCTCATTTAGAGCGTGGCCTGCTTACAAATATTCAATTGAACATTCTGTGTATGTTGATAAGGAATATAGAAAAAATGGAATTGGCTCCTCTTTGATGGAAGAATTAATCGCAACCGCAAAAGAAAGAGAATATATGACCTTAATTGCTGGAATCGATGCGGAAAACGAGAAAAGTATAGCCTTGCATCAAAATTATGGATTTGTTCATGCCGGAACAATACAAAAAGCTGGTTATAAGTTTAATAGATGGCTGAATTTAGCCTTTTATCAATTGGAGCTTAACGGGCCTGAAAATCCTATAAAAGAATAAAAGTCTTTCGTGAAAATGAACGTTTTAGGTAGCAAAGAGTAATTCATGCTACCTTTTTCTAATTGTCATTACAAATATAACTTGTCAAAAAAAGGTTTTTTATATTCCATATTGAATTATTAGAAGGTGATATAACGATATGAAAAGAGGAATGGAAATGGAAACTGTCATTCAAAAAATGAAAGAGATACAAGTTGGTCATGTAGGAGTAGCTATTTATTCTACAAAAAACGAATGTATAATTACTTCATATAATAGTGAATTATATATTCCATTAGCATCGGCAGCAAAAGTAGTAATTGGATTTGTAGCAGCACAAATGGTGAAGGAAAATAAACGTAATTGGAATGATATACTTCATCACGTTAAATTTCATCCACATGAAGATAGTGCACAGTTATATCCGCATCTACAAGGAAGAAGTACTTTAACACTTAGTAAAGCAGTAGAAGTGATGATAGCTTGTCACGACAGTTATATTGCTCACTCGGTTGTAAAGCACTGCGGTGGATGGGATGCTGTGAAAATAAATGCCCAAACGTATTTTTCAAATATTTATATACAAGAGAATGCTAGAGATGAGAAAAATGTTGGAGAATTAAATCAAGTTCTTTCGCTTTTAGTACATATTTTTCAAGACTATAAAGTAGAACCAGCAGTATGGGAACCAATTATTAATGGAATGGTAAGACAACAAGGGGATTATGAAAGTATACCGTATTATCATTTAGCTCATATGACAGGTGGATTGTCTACAGCTATAATAAATATTGGTATAATGGGAATGTTTAACGAATTCCCGTTTCTTTATGTAATTGGGGGAAAAGATTTACCCGAGCGAGTTCATAATATAGAGGTTGATGAAACAATTACAACAGCTTTGAAATACATATACAAAACATATAGTGAAAGCATGCTAGGAGTGAGCGATTGAAACGAAACTTAAAGACTTCAACAATTATTATTTTAATTGTAACGATTATTGCTCTTGAAGTTGGAATCGCACTATATGATCACAATTTGTCATTAGATACCATTTACTTTGCAGCGATTCTTATTTGTATTGTATTGCTTTTTGGTACACGTGTTTCTGAAGAGAAAGAACGTACATCGAAACAGAGACGAAGAAAAACGGCTCTAATATTTTGGCCATCTATAATAATGTTAATTATTAGTTTTGCAGTTATAAGTTATGTACGAACAGGCTATGTCTCTGTACCTGGGATAATTGGTTTTTCGTGTTTTGTTACATATGGTGGATTTGTATTCATTAGTATTTTAAAAAGGCGAAATAAAAATTAGATGTAATTTACTAAGTTGAAAGGAAGAAATATATATGAAACACATAGAGAATGGTACTCGTAATGAAGGAGAATACATTAGAAATAAAGTCATTCAATATAATATGTCCATCTTAACAGATGAAGTAAAGCAGCCGATGGAACAAGTAAGCCTTGTAGTGAAAGATGAGGAAGGAAAAATCTTTGGCGGCGTAACAGGAACGATGTATTTTTATCATCTTCATATCGATTTTTTATGGGTTGATGAATCCGTTCGTCATGATGGTTATGGAAGTCAACTGATACATAAAATCGAAGACATTGCGAAGGAAAAAGGATGTAGACTCATATTACTAGATTCATTTAGTTTCCAAGCACCGGAATTTTATAAAAAGCACGGCTACCGAGAATATGGTGTCGTTGAAGATCATCCGAAAGGGTATAGTCAACACTTTTTAGAAAAGAGATTATAATAATATTATGTATACTAGTTGATGGGAGAAAGAATATGTACACGTATAAATTACAACATGAACGACCAATTTGTGCAGAGAAAATAAAGAAGCTTTACGACTCTGTCGGTTGGTGGCCAGAAAGAAAAGAAATCGATATTGAAAAAATGTTAAAGAATAGCATAGCAATTGGGGTATGGAAAGAAAATGAGTTAATTGGGTTTGCTAGAGTCGTTTCAGATGGTGTTTTTCGAGCGTACATAGAAGATGTTGTCGTACATGCAAGTGTAAGAAATAAAGGCATTGGAGAGAATATGCTTACAATGTTACTGGAAGAGATATCTCATATTGATATTGTTAGTCTATTTTGCGGAGAGAAACTCATAAAGTTTTATGGGGAACAGCAATTTAAAGCGACGAAGCAAATTGTGATGCATCGTAATCAAATAGTGAAAGAATAAGAGGTGCCATTTAAAATGAATGCAACGAGAGCATATTGTTTATCAAAAAGAAAAGCGACAGAGGATTCTCCAAATGGCTGGAGTGCAACATGTATGAGACTCAATAATAAAATATTTGCGATAGTGAACCATGAAGAAGGTGAAAAAGCTGCGATTACATTAAAATGTGATCCTGAGTTCGCTTTACGAATAAGAGAAGATTATCCAGACACAATAATTCCAGGGTATCATATGAATAAGAAACATTGGAATACAGTGTATATACATAAGGGAGTAGAACAGGAGCAAATTAATAAAATGATCGATTGGTCGTATGAGTTAGTACTACAATCATTTTCAAAGAAAAAGCAGCAAGAGTTAATGGATTAATATGTATTAGGGGTGGATATAATGAAAGACGCAGTCAAAGATACGTATGATAAATTAGCGAGTACATATAAAGAAAATATAGATTTGGCAAATCCATATAATAGTTATTATGAAAGACCTGCGATGATGGAGATTATTCCAAGGGAACTAGAAGGGAAGAGAATACTAGATGCTGGATGTGCCGCTGGATGGTATACTTCTCAATTCGTAGGAAGAGGGGCTAACGTTACAGCAATTGACATAAGTCCTGAAATGGTAAAAGCCGTAAAAGAAAGTATGGGAGAAAAAGCAACGTTCCTTTGTCACGATTTGCAAGAAACATTGCCATTTGAAAATAATACGTATGATATCATTGTAAGTTCGTTAACTCTTCATTACTTAGAAAATTGGACGCAAGTATTTCAAGAGTTTCAGCGCGTATTGAAGCCGGGTGGAGAACTTATATATTCCGTTCATCATCCTTTTATGGATTTCACAAAGTTTACATGTGAAGATTATTTTGAAAAACAATTATTAGTAGATACTTGGGTTAAACCAAATATTACAATAGAAGTTAGTTTTTTTAGGAGGTCGCTCCAAGACATAATCAATGAAACAACAAACTATTTTGTATTAGAAAAAATAGTGGAACCGAAGCCGATTGAAAAGATGAGAGAAGTAGACAGAAAATCATATCATTATTTAAGTACAAATCCACATTTTCTTATTATGAAAGCAAGTAATAAATAGCTAGTAAAATGATTGTATTTTACTAGCTATTTGCAGTTTTACATGATGAATTAGGAGCTTTTGAAATGAATATAAAACGAAATCAATTACTATATGTAATGTTTACTATAGTCGTTATTATGTTAGGTCTTAGTTCTAGAAAATTTGCTTTTGCGTTACCTCATTTATTAAATGATTACTTAGGTGATGCTTTATGGGCATTAATGATTTTCGTTGGATTCGGATTTTTGTTTCCTAAAATAGAAACGAAGAAATTAGCTTTTATGAGTTTAATATTTTGCTACGGGATTGAAATTAGCCAATTGTACCATGCACCTTGGATTGATAATATTCGTGCAACGACTATAGGGGGACTCGTTTTAGGTTACGGATTTTTGTGGAGTGATGTAGTTGCTTATACAATTGGTGTTGGGATAGGAATGCTTTGTGAATTTATGTTACGGAAGAAATAAGTGAATTTTAAAAGGGGTATTTGTATATGGAGGATATATTAGAAATTGCAAAGTTTTGGTTTGAAGATGAAGATATCACAACTATTGAAGTTCAACCAAACGTAACGAAGATTTACTGTAATAATAAAGCGTATATTTTAAAGGAAAAGGGATCGATAAAACATTTTCTAGTTGAACTAAATGTATTAGAACAGCTTGATGAAAAAGGAGTTAAAGTACAGAAACTAGTAAAAATGAGAAATGATGAAAGGTACGTATTTTATAAAGAGAAGTATTATTGTTTGTACGAATATATTGGTGGAAGTGTACTAGAAATAAAAGATACAGAAAAGCTAAAAGAGCTAGGAAGTACAATTGGAGAGAAGATAGCTAATTTACATCAAGCACTATATTCAATGAATAGTGCTAACGAGTTAATAAAAAGAGAATTGTATAAAGTGGTATACAAATGGGCCTTACCAATTTTAGAAAAGAATGCATCTGTCCATCGGAATGTCGTTCGAAAAATGGATCAAATACGTACAGTTTTGAAGGAAACGGTTCACCCACTACCAAAACAAATTATTCATCGTGATATGCACTTATCGAATGTGATTTTTCATGACAATGAATTTCAAGGATTTATAGATTTTGAACTTTTAGAAAGCAATGTAAGAGTATTTGATTTATGCTACTGCTGTACAAGTATATTAAGTGAGCTATTTAGTGATGAAACAGGAAGAGGGAAATGGTTACATATTGTCAGCAAAATCTTTGAAGGATATTATAAACAAAGCATTTTAACGAGAGAAGAACTACAATCTATTTGGTATGTCATGCTTTCTATTCAAGTTATCTTTATTACTTATTTTGTTCAGTTACCAAATTTATTAAAGTTGAATGAAGAGATGTTCTTCTGGATTTTTGCAAATAAGGAAGATATTGAAGAATCTATAGTAAGGACCGTATGAATATGAAAAAAATCATATTAATTGGTTCTGGTGGTTCAGGAAAATCTACATTAGCAAAGCAGTTAGGAAATAAACTAAATATTAAGGTGCATCATCTTGATGCATTGTTTTGGAAAGCGAACTGGGAAGGTGTTCCTCGAGAAGAACAAAGAAAAGTTCAAAAAAACTTAATTAAAGAAGAAGAGTGGATTATTGATGGGAATTATGGCGGGACGATGGATTTAAGACTGAATGCAGCGGATACAATTATCTTTCTTGATATTCATAGAACGATTTGTGTTTATCGTGCTTTTAAAAGAATTGTACAATATCGAAATAAAACAAGACCGGATATGGGTGCCGGATGTGAAGAAAGACTAGATTTACAATTCTTTAAATGGATATGGGAGTATCCGAATAAGAAAAAACCTGCCATTTTAAAAAGACTAGATCAATTAAGTAAAGGAAAAGAAGTGATTATTTTAAAATCTCCAAATGAAGTGAAACGGTTTTTGAAGAAGTACGATAAGTAGTTAGATTTTAAAAAGAAGTAATATGGGGGGATACTATTGAATACATTCATTCGCTCGATTGATTCTAATATGATGGAAATTCCAGCAGGAGAGGTAGTATTAAGAGATGATCGAATAAAAAAAGAATGGCAAGTTCAAATAAAACCATTCCTTCTTGCAAAGTATGCTGTAACAATGGAAATATATAATGCCATTACAAATCCTACATTAAATAATGATAAAGATAGTAATAAACCAATTGTAAATATTTCATGGAATGATACAATTGCTTTTTGTAATTTACTTTCTAAACAAGCGGGATTAACAGCGTATTATTCTATTAGTGATGATGGAAAAAAGGTTAGTTGTAATATAGAATCTGACGGCTACCGATTGCCATATGAGGCAGAGTGGCAATACGCATGTAAAGCAGGTACGACGGGATATACATATGGGGAACTTCAGAAAATAGCGTGGTATAATGAAAATTCAATTGGACAAATTCATGACGTCGGTAAAAAAGAGCCGAATGCATGGGGACTTTATGATATGTTAGGAAACGTTTGGGAATGGTGCTATGATTTGTATGATGAAAAAGTGTACGGATCGTACCGAATTTTTCGTGGTGGTAGTTGGGCTGAAGCAGCTAGAGGTTGCGGTGCGACTTGTCGCCGTCGTAGCCATCCTACATTTCATATAGACGATCTCGGTTTTAGGCTTGCTAGGTCAATTAAGCAGGAAAATGATACATAAAATACCGTGAAGAGTATGGAAAATATCCATACTCTTTACAACATAGAAATTTTAAAATGTAAGGAGTATTTTGAATGGCACGTATTTTATTCATTAACGCTGGATCAGAAGGACATATAAATCCAACATTACAAGTTGTAGAAGAACTGATTTCTCGCGGTGAAGAGGTCGTTTATTTTTCAATAGAGGCTTTCAGGGAGCGTATTGAGAAGACAGGTGCTACTGTACGAACGATAGATGATCAAAAATTTATACAAGCATTTCTTTCCGGTGGTCGAAATTATTTACAGGAAAGAATAAACGGCCTTCTACATACAGCAGATATTGTAATACCTAGTGTTTTAGAGCAAATTGAAGGAGAATATTTTGATTACATGATCCACGATTCTATGTTTGGCTGTGGTCATTTAATTGCCCAAATTCTTAATCTTCCGGCCATAAATTCCTGTACATCTTTTGCGCAGGATGAAAAATCATTTAAACAAATGTTAGACCATCTTTCTAAAAATATCCCAGTGGAAGTGCAGAATAGAATATATAATGATTTTCAAAACTTAACTAGAGAAATTGCAGGGAAATATGGTGTTGAAATAAATTCACCGTATGAAGTTTTCTGTAATCCAGCACCGCTTACTATTGTGTATACGATTAAGGAGTTCCAACCTTTTGGTAATACGTTTAATGAAACATTTAAATTTGTAGGTCCATCTATTTCTGCACAAGGGGAAAATGAAGATTTTGATTATACTTCAATTGAAGAACAAAGCCTGATTTACATTTCACTAGGTACTGTTTTTAATGAAGCAATTAATTTTTATAAACTTTGTATGAAGGCATTCGAAAATAGTAAACATACAATTGTTATGTCTATTGGTAGTAAAACGAAAATAAGTGATTTAGGTGATATTCCTAAAAACTTCATTGTGAAAAACTATGTACCGCAAACTGAACTACTTACATATACAAAATTATTTATTACACATGGCGGGATGAACAGTACGCATGAAGGACTATATAACGGAGTTCCACTCGTTGTAATTCCGCAAAGTGCAGATCAGCCAGTAATCGCAAAGCGAGTAGAGAGTCTCGGAGCAGGAGTTAAATTGCAAATGCAAGGATTAACTGCGGATAAACTTAGTAAAAGTGTAGAAATAGTATTAAGTAATCCATCATATAAAGAAGCTGCTTTGAATTTGAAGGAGTCTCTCCGAAAATCAGGTGGGTATACGCAAGCAGTTGATGAAGTTTTTAAATTTACTGGCCGGTATTAAAACTATATATGTGAAAGGGTGTCTATATTAAATGATGTAGACACTTTTATGTTATATGAAGCGAGGAATTAATTATATGGAAAGAATGAAAGTATTAAATGTGAATTTTGAAGATATGACAGCTACACCATTTTTTCAAGTGGAGGCAAAAAATAGAATTAGATTTGATATAGAATTATTTGAGGGGAATTTGAGAAAATTAAGAGGACTACTGACTGAACTTTTTAAAAGCCCTGATACAATTGACGTTTCATTTACTTCCGGTTATATAACATATGGTAAAAGTAAGAGAGTAAATGAGAAAACAAAAATTGGAAGGTTCATGAAGATTAAAAATTGGACCGAAACGCAAGTAGACGTTGATGATCTTGAAAGTACAATCATATTTACTACGATTAAAGGTGTCAATGAAGATGAAGTATATAAATATTGCAAGTATGTCGTTAATGGTGGTCAGCAAGCGTATATTTCTTTTTATAACGATACTTATTTGCTGTATATAAGTACAGACGTAATTGACATTATTTCACCAGATACAAGTTTAATAGAAAAATTAAAAATCCAATACTATGAAGAGTATGACAAGTTTTATGAGACTATTTTGAAACATTAAGGATTATTCGCAATACATAAGTAATTTCACGTACCCAATAGATATATATATTGAATATGGAAATGGAAGGGTGTTTCAAAAAATTTAATCTCACATTACTATGCATATCAAGTTGATTAAGAAATATTTCGAGAAGACTTGGTGCAATCCATCCGCTTATACAAAATGCTTTTATATGGCCTTTTTTTACAAGATTTATAATTGCTATTGCGAACTTTTACTTTATAATTTTAAGATGTAGTTTTATGTGTTAGTAATAATTTCACTGTTTCTGCACAACTTCTGCACGTGTTTAGGTAATTTCTATGTCATGATATATTCAGTAAGTGAAATATATCACATGGAATGAAATATTTCTTTACTACGGTGTATGCATAACTTATGCATACATCACTACAATATTGTCTCGTGTTATTCTTTTACATCAAAGCCCACATTACACTACGAAGTATAACAAGAAGGGGACATGAACATGAATAATCGAATTTTAAAACATCTACAGAACATGAAAATGAACAAAAAAAGTCTAGGAGCTGTTGCATTAACAGCGGGAATTATCGGCACGACACTTATTCCTCAAAATGCTTACGCGCATGGTTTTGTTGAAAAGCCTGGCAGCCGTTCCGCTTTATGTAGTCCAACTTATGGTGCACTAAATGTAAACTGCGGAAGTGTTATGTATGAACCACAAAGCTTAGAAGCACCAAAAGGATTCCCGCAAGCTGGTCCAGTTGATGGACAAATCGCTTCTGCAGGCGGAAAATTTGGTGGTATTTTGGATCAACAAACAGCGGATCGTTGGTTTAAAAATACAATCACTGGCGGAGAAAATACGTTTACTTGGAAGTTTACAGCGCCACATTTAACAAGCAAATGGCACTACTACATTACTAAAATAGGCTGGAATCCAAATAAAGCACTAACAAGAGCAGACTTTGAGCCAATTGGAACTGTACAACATGATGGTTCCGCAGCTTCAAATAATGTAGCACACAAAATCAATGTACCTACGGATCGTAGTGGCTACCATGTGATTTTAGCTGTATGGGATGTAGCTGATACAGCAAATGCGTTCTATAATGTAATTGATGTAAATCTCATCAATAATGTGAAACCAGACACAGAAGCGCCAAGTATTCCAAATGGAATTCAGACACAAAAAGTAACAGCGAATAGTATAGAACTAACATGGAACACTTCTACGGATAATGTAGGAGTAAAAGGGTATCAAATCTTCCGTAACGGAGAGATGATTGACACCGTACCAGGCACTCATTTTATTGATAAGAAATTACAACCAAGTACAGAATACTCTTATACTGTAAAAGCAATTGACGCAGCTGGCAATGTATCGAAAGAAAGTACAGCGCTTACAGCAAAAACAACAGTTGAGGCTCCTGATACAGAAGCACCAACACAACCAAAAGGATTACATAGTATGGGAACGACAGCGTCAAGTGTGGACCTAATGTGGAGTCCATCTGACGATAATGTTGGTGTAGACCACTACGATATTTATAGAGAAATAGAAGGAACAATGAAAAAAATCGCAACATCTAATACGACTTCTTATATGGATAATAATTTACTCGCTAATAAGACTTATAAATATGTAGTGAAAGCTGTTGATGTAGCTGGAAATGAATCCGTACAAAGTGATATATTCACAATTACTACAAAAACTGAAAGCGTTTCATATGGAGAGTGGGATGCAAAGAAAGCGTATAAAAAGGGTGATAGAGTCCTATACGAAGGAAAAGTGTATGAAGCCGTACAAAATCATCAAGGAAATGGGGATCCAAACTGGATTTATGCTTTATCCTTATGGAGAGCAGTGTAAGTTTTACCTCAAAATGAAATAAAAGATAATGGGCTTTGATGCAAAAAAAGGAAGCTTGAGAATTCACTTTTCTGCTTATAAAAAAGACGACGTATTCAGCGTCGTCTTTTTTATAAATTTTACTTTCCTCCATTAAATGATGATAAGTCCCGTAATTAAACAAAAGCGTTAATATAATAAAAAAGGAGAAATGAGAAATGTATAGAAAAATCGTTGAGTATGATTCTAAAATGTTTTTAAAAATGTGGTGAGTGAAAAAAAGAACCCTTTATAAAAGGGGTTCTTCTGGTGAGTGAATCTATTAATTGCAATCTTGATAATATTCATCACATGAATCGTTATTCTCGTTACAGCAAATACAAAATGTTTTTTTGACAAATAAACTAACTATACTAGTAGAACCTTCCTGTTTTGTAAGAGTAAGACTTTGAAAATCTTCAACTTGAAATATTTTTGTTTGAACAGGTTGTAATGTTGTAGTAATTGGGCGGCTAGATTTTCTTGTGAGAATAGTTACTTGAACGGGTGCACTCATGCCGACGACGAATAACTGAATTAATGTTTTATTATGATTGTTTGTAAAATCCTCGAATACAGTTTGTGGAGCAGTGGTTTCAAGGAAAACAGATACAGGTATATTTCCATTTGCATTTTCTGCAGAACCAGCAATTGTATGGGTTTCAATAAAACAGTTATTTTTTTGATCGTCCGAATGTGATTGTTTTTTATAATATTTTTTACCATCTTTATAAAAATAATTTGCCATACTTATGTTACTCTCCTTTCTTTGAGATATCAATATATATTATTAAACAAAAGGAAAAAGTGCTTGTACAAAAGGTTAACATCCGCTATCGTAAATAATTGAAAACGCTATTTGATATGTATATAATTTGAGAATGTTTTAGTTTTTAAGTAAAAATAAAGCACACATTAAAGTGTGCTCCTATGAAAGCTTTAAATTTGTATGACTAAATAGTCACCATACAATAAAATATGCTTATTTAATATAAATGTGTGTCGAATCTATAATAATATATTTCGGCTCACATTGCGTTTTTATTACCGAATTTGTGCAACCGTTAACGCTGCCGAACGAATGTCTACAGTACCAATTACTTCAACGGGTACAATTTGAATTAAATCACCAGGGTTTAAGTTAATGAGAATGACACCACTGGATACATCAACTTCACCAGTGCCAAAAATATTAGAACGGACTGCGGTTCCAGATCCTGCAATAATATTAGTTGATGAGTTTAGTGTCAAGAAAAATCGTGCTGCTTCCGGTGCTACGGGAACATTATCAAGGCTAATTGTTAGTGTATAACTAATTTGATATATACCAGCTATTTGAATTCTAATACCAGTTCCAATACTAATTGTATCATTTATTACGGGAACGGTAATATTAGGATTTGGCCCTGTACTAGGTAATAGTAGTGGGGTGAATAATGTTGCAAATTGAGGTGAAGTAGCATTGAAAGCAAAACCAAGGGCAGGTAGTGTACTAGGGGCTTGTGCACCACAATTAAAGTGCGTGAATTTACGACTAGATGAGAGCATATTTTCACTCCTTTCTTTCATTTAGATAACGTAAGTAATAATCTCACGTTTTGGACAAGCATAATACAATATATGAAAATTTATAGTACAAAGTGCAGAAGTGTTACTATTACGGATAATTTTTAATTTTATATAGAAAAAAGCAGCTAGCCGAATTAGCAAACTACTTGGTAGGTTTTTAAAGAGAAAACAGGAGAATATTGACGGGATATAGATCTTTATTCAGAGGGTTCAAATACCATTAAAGAAAAAATATAGCATACCGCATTCCAAATCATGCAATCTAAATAATTGTAAAGGTTATATATTATAAAATCTATATAAATAGTCCTCTTGAAAAATGTTGAAATTGGCTAGCAATACAGGGGTAGGTGTAATAGTATCAATTTTAAATTTTATATAGAAGTCACTATTAGGTACATGAATGTATGACTCTCAATACATGGGGATTAAATTTTTTGTACAAGAATTTCATCTTGCGGGTCGTTGTTTTTAATAACTCGAAAGCGGTAGGAACATTATACTGCCAGCAAATTGAAAGTTTATAGATATGATATTAGAATATCCACCAAAAATAATTCAAAACGAATAAGATACAAAAAAGGTTACTATAAGAATACTTCATGTAAATTCATATAGTAACCTTTCTATTATGATAATACTTTCGTCATAAGTATATGTGGAATGCTATCTTCCATAAATACATTGGAAGAAGTTTGATAGTCTAATTTTTTATAAAATCCTTCAGCTTGTGTTTGCCCGTGTAGTTTCACTTTTGTAGCTTTTTTACTACGGGCAATTTCTTCTAACGTTTGAATAATTACTTTACCTAATCCGTATGTACGATAATCTTTTAAAATACAAATGCGTTCTAATTTTCCGGCACCATCAACAAATCGTATACGACCTGTACCTACAGGAAGCTCATTATAATAAACTAAAATATGTTTACATTCTTCACCGATTTCATCAAATGTATCGAATTCATCTTCAAGAGGAACACCTTGTTCTTTTACAAATACTTCTTTTCGAATGTGAAAGGCAGTTTCTAAATCTGTAAGTTTTGTTATGAGTTTGGATTGCAAATTGTTCAGTCCTTTCTAGTGTAATCAGTTTTTGTTTTCATAGTATATCATAATAAATAGCTATAAAGAGAAGAAGAAAATAATAAAAAGCCGACTTTAAAAAGTCAGCTTTCATTATAGTTCCTTTATCCCGTTTTTAGTACCGATAATCGCTTTCCTTGTCATATTTATAAACAATCCTGAATCAACTACACCAGTAATCATTTTTAATTGTTCGTGTAAATTAGCAGGGTTAGATATATGATTAGGAAATATACAATCGATAATCATGTTATTATTATCGGTAATAAAGGTTTCATTATTTTTTATACGTAACGTTGTTTGACACCCTAAAGATTGAACTTTACTTTCGGTTTGTTTCCATGAAAAAGGGATAATTTCAACAGGCAATGGGAAATTACCTAAACGAGCCACAAGTTTTGATTCATCAGCAATAATAATGAGTTCTTTAGAGGAGGAGGCAACAATTTTCTCACGAAGTAATGCGCCACCGCCGCCTTTTATGAGCTGTAAATCGGAATCAATTTCATCCGCTCCATCAATTGTAAGATCAAGACTTTGTACGTCGTTTAAAGAAATCAGGGGGATGTTTAGTTGCTTTGCTAAAGCTTCAGTTTCCTTTGATGTTGGAACAGCTTGAAAGTATAGTCCTTCTTGTACAAGTTGACCTAATTTTTGTATCGTCCAATATACGGTAGATCCTGTACCTAGTCCAATGTTCATTCCATCTTTTACAAAGTTAGCAGCATATTCGCCAACAAGTTGTTTTAAATTCATCATTTTACTCCGCTGGGCGTGGACCGGCAGCTAATCCTGAATTTTCAACTGTAAGTACCGGACGAACGACTATATCTTTATGTACACGCATTTGACAAGATAATCGTAAATGATCTTCAATCCCTTTTTCTGTAATCGCATTTTTTTCATTCGCACTCGCTTCACAGAAATCACCCGCTATAATTTCTACTCTACAAGTTGTGCAACGTGCATTTCCACCACAACGATGAAGAATGTTTACACCGTTATCTTCAATTGCTAATACTAACTTTGTTCCTTCTTTCACATCAAAAGTGCCAGCACCTTCAATTGTTAATTTTGGCAAATTTGTTCCTCCTCACGTAAAATTGTACATAACATATTTATGACCGCGAATTATTGAACATAAACATTATTTTTTTATAAGTCCCGTAACTTTTTCGTTTCATCAATCGTTTATTAAGTAAGCGCTGAAAAGGAGTGGTTATTTTGTGCACAAAAGTAACGCAATTGTTTAAGAAACATATCGATATGAATCATTCAAATATAAATTTTTTGATTGAAAATTATGCAGAGTTAAAAAGGTATTGTACGTTTTTAACGAAAAACAGATGGGATGGGGAAGATCTCGCCCAAGAAACAGTTTGTAAAGTTCTTCAAAAATATAGTAATAAAGATATTTGCATGACACTTGTATATAAAATAGCTAGAAATCGTTGGTTAGACCAGATAAAGTCAAAATCAGTTCATGAAAAAATAAGGGAACAAGTTACTTTCGAAGAACCACATGAAAAAATTGCAGATTTGCATGAAATGGTAGGGAAAGTATTATCTTCATTAAATGTACAACAATCCACAATTTTATTATTAAAGGATGTTTTTCAATATAGTATCGCTGATATCGCTAAAGTATGTTCTGTATCGGAAGGAGCAGTGAAAGCTTCTTTATTTCGGAGTAGAAATAGGCTGAAAACTGTAAGTGAAGAAGGGCTTGAAATCGTTGAATTCACAGAAGATATTGATATTGTTGTAACGTCTATTCGTGAAGAAAGGCCGGAATTGTTAACTAAGCTTCTTCCAACAATAGATTTTACGAAGTTACCAACTAAACAACCTGTCTTATTATTCAGTGCGAAAAACTCTTCTTCCTACAGTTGTATGCTTTGTGCGGCATAACAATTATTGGAGGGATTTAAAATGAATGCAATTCCATATGTAGTAGAGCAAACGAAATTAGGAGAACGTTCCTATGATATATATTCAAGGTTATTAAAAGACCGAATTATTATTATCGGTTCAGAAATTAACGATCAAGTAGCGAGTAGTGTTGTAGCTCAATTATTATTTCTAGAAGCGGAAGATGCAGAGAAAGATATATATTTATACATTAATAGCCCAGGCGGATCAACGACAGCAGGTTTTGCAATATTAGATACAATGAACTTAATTAAACCAGACGTGCAAACACTTTGTATGGGATTTGCAGCATCATTTGGTGCGTTGTTACTCTTATCAGGTGCAAAAGGAAAACGATTTGCATTGCCTAACAGTGAAATTATGATTCATCAACCGCTTGGTGGTGCGCAAGGGCAGGCAACTGAAATCGAAATAACAGCAAAAAGAATTTTAAAGCTAAAGCATGATATTAATAAAATGATTGCAGAAAAAACAGGGCAACCGATTGAAAGGGTAGCACATGATACAGAAAGAGATTATTTTATGACTGCAGAAGAAGCGAAGGAATATGGGATTGTAGATGATGTTGTTACGAAAAAATAAGATAAAACAGGCTAGAGAATATGCGAATTCTCTAGCCTGTTTTATTAATCTTTTATCCATTCATCAACTAACGATTGATTCTTTTCAATCCATTTTCGTGCTGCTTCTTCTGGATCTTTCGTTTTATTTAGCATGACCATTAATGTACCAAGCTGCTCATCGTTCATTTTCCATTTATCAAAGTATTTCACAATATCCGGATGATCTTTTTCGAAACCTTTACGAACGGAGTAATAAATGTCATCTTTTTCACCATATACTTTCTTAGGGTCTTTTAAATATTTTAAATCAAATTCTGAAAAACCCCAATGAGGATTCCAAAGCGTAACAGCGATTGGTTTCTTTTTCGTATATGCCTTTTTTAATTCACTCATCATCGCAGCTTCTGAAGATTGGACAAGTTTTAGTTTAATATCATATTCCTTCATCGCCTTATTTGTTAAATTCATTAGGCTGCTGCCAGGTTCGATTCCGACAATTTTGTTATCTAGTTCATCTTTATGTGCATTTAAATCCTCGATACTGTTTATGTTTTTCAAATAAGAAGGAACGACAAGGCCAAGCCCTGTACCTTCATACCATTTTGATTTTAAGACAATGTCATTTTTATATCGATCATTTAATGGTTTATCCGTAACAGGCAGCCATACTTCTAAATTTGCATCAACATCACCACGAGCGACACCAGTCCAAATTGCCGCTTTTTCTAAATACATGAGTTCAACTTTGTAGCCTTTTTGTTCTAATAACACTTTCCACATGTTTGCAGTTGCAATATTTTCTTTCCAACTTGTTACACCAAGTTTAATTTTCCCTTTCGAATTTGCATTTGTTGCATTACATGAGGTGAAAATCATAGTAATAAATAATGCAAGGCATATAAGCCATATTTTCTTTCTCATTGAAAACCTCCTAAGAAACGTTTGCCTTTTTAAATAAATGTATAAGTAAGCATTCTTATTATGAACGGAAACGAGAATTTTAAAGAAATCTTATGAATGTCATTTTTATGTAATATTTCTTTGTAAAATCGCAACACTATGTAAATAGATGGGTAGAAAAGGAGTAGTGACATGGATAATACAAAGGTGCGTGTTGAAAACGTAACAAAAGTATTTGGGAAACACCCGCAAAGAGCCCTTTCTTTATTAAAAGAAGGAAAAAGCAAATCCGAAATTTTAAAAGAGACCGGAATGAATGTTGGTGTGAAAAAGGCAACGTTTGAAGTATACACCGGAGAAATTTTCGTTATTATGGGTTTATCCGGTAGCGGGAAATCAACGCTAGTTCGAATGCTAAATCAATTAATCAAACCGACAGCGGGGCATATATACATAGATGGTGAAGACATCGCAACGATGGGAAAAGAAGAATTACGAAGAGTAAGAAGAACGAAAATGAGTATGGTGTTTCAGAAGTTTGCTCTATTTCCGCATCGTACTGTTTTACAAAATGTTGCATACGGATTAGAAATACAAGGAGTTCCAGTAGAGGAACGAGAGAAAAAAGCGTTAGAGTCACTTAAGTTAGTGGGACTCGATCATCATAAAGACAATTATCCAAGTCAACTTAGTGGTGGGATGCAACAGCGAGTTGGTATTGCGAGAGCGCTTACGAATGATCCGGATGTTTTACTTATGGATGAATCATTTAGTGCATTAGATCCGCTTATTCGAAAAGAAATGCAAGATGAATTGTTAGAGCTACAAGATAAAATGGAGAAAACAATAATATTTATTACTCATGATTTAGATGAAGCACTTCGAATTGGAGATCGTATTGCATTAATGAAAGATGGAGAAATTGTTCAAATTGGAACGCCTGAAGAAATTATGATGAGCCCTGCTAATGAATTTGTAGAGAAATTTGTTGCGGATGTGAATTTAGGAAAAGTAATTACGGCGGAGTCTATATTAAAACGACCGGAGACTTTATTAATTGACCGTGGACCTCGTGTGGCACTGCAAATTATGAGAAATGCGGGCGTTTCTACAGTATATGTTGTAAACAAAAAGTATGAGTTTTTAGGTATATTAACTGCAGATGATGCAAGTAAAGCAGTACAAAAACAGTGGCCGATTGCTGATTTATTACTTAACGATATTCCGCACGTTTATTTAGATACTTTACTTGAAGAGACGTATGCAAAAATGGCAGAGATGAAATATCCGTTACCCGTTATTGATGAGAAGAAAAGGTTAAGAGGAATTATTAAACGTGAAAGTGTCATTCAAGCTCTTGCAGGTAACATTGAGGAAGAGGTGAAAGACGATGAATAGTATACCGCGTATTCCATTAGGGGAATGGGTCGACTCGTTTGTTGCAAGTTTATATGAGAACTTTGAAGGCTTGTTCCGAGGATTCTCTTATATTATCGGTGGATTCGTTGATTTACTCACTAATTTTTTAACAATAATACCAGCTATATTGATGATTATTATACTATGTTTCCTCATTTGGTACACAACGAGAAAATTATCTTTAGTTATTTTTACACTCATCGGATTGTTATTTATTTTAAATATTAACTATTGGGCACAAACGATGCAAACATTAGCGCTCGTACTTACGTCTGTTATTATTTCGATTATTGTCGGAATTCCAATCGGTATTTTAGCATCTCAAAATGAGCGTTTCTCAAAGTTTTTAAAACCAACATTAGATTTTATGCAAACAATGCCCGCATTCGTATATCTCATACCAGCGATTACATTTTTCGGAGTAGGTGTAGTACCTGGCATAATTGCATCAGTAATCTTTGCGATGCCACCAACAATCAGATTTACAGACTTAGGAATTAGACAAGTTCCGGAAGATTTAATTGAAGCAGCGAATGCATTTGGATCCACAGCATCACAAAAACTATTTAAAGTACAATTACCACTCGCAACTGGGACGATCATGGCCGGAGTGAATCAAAGTATTATGCTTTCGTTATCGATGGTTGTAACAGCGTCACTTGTAGGAGCACCAGGACTAGGAGTAGATGTGTACCGTTCTGTAACACAAGTTAATATCGGAATGGGATTTGAAGCGGGACTAGCCATTGTTGTCATCGCGATTATATTAGACCGCATTACACAAGGATTTCACCAAAAAAGAAAATAACAAAAAAAAACACACTTTATTATACAAAGTGTGTTTTTTGTTCGAAAAGATTACATACGAACAATAACAGAACCGCCAGCTGGTGCACAAACTTGATTTTTTTCTTGTTCCATTGATTTTATTAATTGATTATTTTCTTCGATTAATGAGATTAATTTCGCTAATTGGCTTTCAAGACTTGCGATGCGCTGCATCATATATTGAGAATCGTGATGCAGTGTATTTCTTACGGGATGGGGGGAGTAAGCATATTGTTGATTTATATTTGGATTCCAATGAGGATACATTTGAATCGTTCCTCCTTCAATGAATAACTGATCTTTCTTATAGTAAATGCCTATGTAGATGTAATGGTGACTTGAAAATTCTTTCATATAAAGAGGATTAAATAGGGGGAATGGAAAAGTAATAAAGTACATTTTTTGGAAATTTTCAAGTGGGATAGAAAATATATTAGGAAATAGCAACATTCATGTAAATATTATATTGGGAGAAATGATGAGAGGAGATGCTATTTTGGCTAATAATAAAAAAAGAAATAATGCAATGACAATTGGTGTCGCTATAGGCGTTGTAATCGGCGTAGTACCTGGCTTATTTACTGATAATGTAGTAATTGGAATTGCGATTGGGATTGTAATTGGAATGGGGATTGCGGTTTTGAAGAAGGAATGAGGTGCAAATTATTAAAATGAAATAATGTAAAAATTCCTAATTAAAAAGATTGAATTTTCGGAATAAAAAACCTGTTTTTTCCTTTTTTTATGATATTATATATAAAAAGGATGGTGATGGATATGTCAATATACAATCCAGCAGAACAAAACTGCTTCATTTGTGAAAAACATAAAGGAAACATTATAGTTCCAGGTGACGCTATTTATGAAGACGATCTTATATACGTTGGACATGTCCATTGGGATACAGAAGAAACATATCTCGGTTACGTAATGATTGATATAAAAAGACATGTACCTGGTCTTGCTGAATTAAATGAAGATGAGGCGAAAGCATTTGGACTTATAACAAGTAGAATAAGTAAAGCGCTAACAGAAAACGAAGGTGCAGAACATATTTACACGTTTGTTTCGGGTAATGGTGTACCGCATTTACATATGCATATTATTCCCCGTTATCCGGATACACCAAGAGAATTTTGGTCGCCTACTGAAGTAGCAAATTGGACTGGTGCACCATATGGAGGTTCTGAAGAAATTAAAAAACTATGTGAAAGAATACGAAAGTATATGGTAAATGAGTATGCATACAACAAATAATAACCAATATTCATGGGTTGGAAATACGGAAATGTGTTTAGGGGAAATCTCAGTTAAGCAATATGATGACATTGTACTTGGTAAATACGGTGGGAATATAAGTGCCGGAGCAAAACAGAATGAAGACGGTGCGTTAGTTTGGTCAAATGATGATTGGGAATTTGCAGCTATTTTAGACGGGCATAATAGCGCAGAAAGTGTTGATTTAGTTATACATACAATCGAAAAAGAATATGAAAATATAAAAATAATGATGAATGAACGAATTGAAACAGTTTTTCAATCAGTTGCAAATCATATACTTACAATTTTTCAATCCTCCTCATTTAAAGAAAAGTGCAAAAGAGTTAAAGGTGAAACAGCTTTTTTACTATGTGTAAGAAAAGAAAACTATATATGGTGGCTATCTATTGGAGACTGTCTCGTTTATGTATTTCATGATGAATTACATAAATTAGGGCAATACGCACTAAATCAACGTCATTTTTACGAATGGATTGGCAATGTAAATACATTTGAATTACCTGTACCTTGCTATTCATCAGGAATTCGTGAATTACGTACTGGCAACAATCGAATTGTAATGGTGACAGATGGGGTATTAGAATGTGGGGAACGTCGTTATGAAACGCCATTAAATCTGTATAACGATATGAATGAAAATAAGATAGAGCTTAAAGAAAATGTTCACAATGTTTTAGAACACGTGCATCATCAATTGGGGCGAGATAGTGCAACAATTATTAGTTGGGATGTTGAAAATAAAAAGAATGCTACGTATCCGAGTGATCAGCCGGAGAAAATGAAAGTAAGAAAATAAAAGGAGGGGGGTCCGTCAATTATAAAAATGGCTCTATTAATTTTATAGGTACTATCCATATTCGCTTATGAAAGAATAGCAAGAAAAAAGTTAAACATCCTGAAACAAAAAGGATGAGAAATAGATTGTTGTTGTACAATACATAAAACATGTCTTGATAAAACTACTACTTAAGCATAAAGAAAATGAAAACATTATCGAAACATGGAAAAATTATATAGTCTACTTTATTAAAAATATAATTAATTTAATAGGAGGGAATGCAATGGGCAACTCTACTATTTGGATTATAGTTATTAGTATGATAATTGGAGGATATTTTTTAGAAAAGTTTTTAAGAAGAAAATTAAATATGCCAAAGGGCAATGTTTGGATATATAAGCATGTAAATAGTTTACATGTAAAATTAGAAATAGGTCTTTTTATCGTATATCTTATATTAAGTTTTATTTATCTGTTCAAAGCAGAAAATGCTAATATAGGAATTGTTGTACTTATTTATTTTGGAGCAATTTCCTTATTACGCGTATGGATGGAATGGAAGTATAACAGAGAGACAAAGGAATATATTCTTTCTATAATTGGATTCTTTGCATTTGTTTTTATGGTTTCAATGTTGTTTTATTTTGATCCTCTTTCTACATATTGATATCGTTTGGGTTTTTAATGATGAATATTTAATAAGAGTAGCTACCATTATTTATCTTGATAGTTACTCTTTTTATTTACATCTTCCTAAAACTCCTCAAAACAAGAAATTCCCACAATCTCCAAGGAAGAATCTTCTTCGCAAAAATCATAAATTTTACACCTTTTCCAATTGGATATCGTAAATTAGTACGCTTTGCTTCAGCAATTTCAACGATTTTATTAGCAACATCTATCGGATTACCAAATGTATCACTACCGCTATTAATATGTTTTTGTATTTTATCCATATATTCTTTGTAAGGAGATGTTGTACCAGATTGGTTTTCAGCTAGTTGTTTACCAACCTCCCATATGTTTGTGTTATAAGAACCTGGTTCAAGTAAAGCAACATCAATTCCGAAAGGTTTTACTTCTAAGCGAAGGGATTCACTCCAGCCTTCTAATGCATATTTTGAAGATACATAAGGAGATAAACCAGGGAATCCAACTTGGCCGCTAATGCTGCTTATATTAATGATTTTTCCACTTTTTTGTTCTCTCATATATGGTAAAACAAGCTGAGTGATTGATATAGCGCCAAAAAGATTCGTTTCAAATTGTTTACGATATTCCTCTACTAGAATTTCTTCTACAAATCCTCCATTTGCATATCCTGCATTGTTTATAAGGAGGTCTACTCTATTAATTTCTTTTAAAAACACTTGGAAGTTATGTATAGAGTTTTGATTTGTTACATCTAATTGTTGAATTTTTATGTTTTGTTGTAAGTTTAGTTTAGTAGCTTGAGATAGTAAGTTTACTTGTTTTTCAAGGTTTCGCATTGTAGCAATGACAATATAGTCTTTTTTTGCTAGTTCAAGTGTCGTTAATAGTCCGAATCCACTTGATGCTCCTGTAATAACCGCGATTTTTTTATTCATTGGTCGCTCGCTTTCTTTTTCTTTTATCATAACGAGTTATAGGAATAAAATCTATTAATGATACATGTTGTTTTAATAAGATTATATGATAAAGTGCTTTAGTTTTTTCATTTATATATGTATTGGAATGATTTAAAAAGGGAATTGTGTAGACTCAGCGTATATAGAGAAGTAAGTATTATATAAGCCAATGAAATGAGGGAAAAAAAATGGTCCATGTGAAAGACGTATTAGCAGATCAGTTGTTAGCAAATGCGAATGATCCTAGTTGGTATATGCCATTTTCAGATGCAGTGAAGGATTTATCAGAGAGAGAAGCTTTCTGGAAACCGAATGAAGAGAGTAATAGTATAGCAGAAATTGTACAACATTTACTGTATTGGAACTCAACGTGGCAAACTAGGTATAAAGAATCAAATGTTAATGCGGTACCCGCTATTGGTGACAATAACAAAAGCTTTATGCTATCAGATAATCAAACATTCGAAGAGTTAAGGGGAAAATTATTAGAGAAATTGTTACAATGGCAAAATCTCATTAATGAAGACAAGGTTGAAAGTGATGTAGTTGGATTTCCTGTATCCGCGAAGTGGTGGGAAGTGCTAGGTAATGTAACTACTCATAATGCGTATCATATTGGTCAAATTATTTACATCCGGAAACTACAAAAAAGTTTTGATAGTGAATAAGCGAATGATTCTCTAGTAAGGTGAACAAAAGTGGACAAAACGAGACAGCTGTCTCGCTTTGTCCACTTTTTTATTTTTAAAAAGAAGAGAAAGTCTATTAAATCAAGGTTAGAATTTGGCACGCTTCTTGCAATATAATAGATGAACAAGAAAATAGGAGGGCTGGACATGTTAAAAACAACTGAAAGTAAAGGGAATGAAATTACGAAAGAACAAGCTCGCTGGATGTATGAAAAAATGTTAGAGATTCGTAAATTTGAAGATAAGGTACATGAATTGTTCGCGCAAGGTGTTTTACCAGGTTTCGTTCATTTATATGCTGGAGAAGAAGCGGTAGCAGTTGGTGTATGTGCCCACTTAACGGATAGTGACAGTATTACAAGTACACATAGAGGTCACGGACATTGTATTGCAAAAGGTTGTGATTTAAATGGTATGATGGCTGAACTTTTCGGGAAAGCGACAGGATTATGTAAAGGTAAAGGCGGTTCCATGCATATTGCCGATTTAGATAAAGGAATGCTTGGTGCGAATGGCATTGTAGGCGGGGGTTTCCCACTTGCTTGCGGTTCAGCATTAACAGCTAAATATAAAGGAACGAAAGATGTAAGTGTTTGCTTCTTCGGTGACGGAGCAAATAATGAAGGAACATTCCATGAAGGGGTTAATTTAGCGGCGATTTGGAAGTTACCAGTTATTTTTATCGCTGAAAATAATGGTTACGGTGAAGCAACTACATTTGAATATGCTTCAAGTTGTGATTCTATTGCTGATCGTGCAAAAGCATATAACATTCCGGGAGTTCAAGTAGATGGAAAAGATTTACTAGCGGTATATAAAGCAGCGGAAGAGGCTGTTGAACGTGCACGTAATGGCGGTGGCCCAACTTTAATTGAATGTATGACATATCGTAATTACGGCCATTTCGAAGGGGAAGCACAAACGTATAAAACCTCAGAAGAAAAAGAAGAACATTTAAATGAAAAAGATGCGATTGTGAATTTCCGTAAGCATTTAATTCATGAAGGTTTATTAACGGAATCTGAACTTGTTGATATGGAAAAAGCAGTAGACGAAGCAGTGCAACGATCAATTGATTTTAGTGAAAATAGTCCATATCCAGAGGATGAAGAATTATTAAAAGATGTATACGTTTCTTACAAATAAGAGGAGGGTGAAAAATAATGACTAGAACAGTAAGTATGTCAACTGCTATCAATGAAGCGATGAAAATATCAATGCACCGTGATGAAAATGTAATTTTAATAGGTGAAGACGTTGCGGGTGGTGCACAAGTTGATCATTTGCAAGATGATGAAGCGTGGGGCGGTGTTCTTGGCGTTACGAAAGGGCTTGTACAAGAATTTGGCCGAAATCGTATTTTAGATACACCAATTTCTGAAGCTGGTTATATGGGAGCTGCGATGGCAGCGGCGGCAACGGGATTACGTCCGATCGCTGAATTAATGTTTAATGATTTTATCGGTAGTTGTCTTGATCAAGTTTTAAACCAAGGTGCAAAATTCCGTTACATGTTTGGTGGAAAAGCAAAAGTACCAGTTACAATTCGAACGATGCATGGTGCTGGATTTAGCGCAGCAGCTCAGCATTCTCAAAGTTTATACGCGTTATTTACGAGCATTCCAGGTATTAAAGTTATCGTTCCGTCCACCCCGTATGATGCAAAAGGCTTATTATTAGCGGCAATTGAAGATGATGATCCAGTAATCTTCTTTGAAGATAAAACACTTTACAATATGAAAGGTGAAGTGCCAGAAGGATATTATACAATTCCTTTAGGAAAAGCAGATATTAAACGGGAAGGCTCTCATATAACGATTGTCGCAATTGGGAAGCAAGTTCATACTGCGCTTGCGGCTGCGGAGCAATTATCGAAAAAAGGACTTGAGGTAGAAGTTATTGATCCACGCTCTTTATCACCGCTTGACGAAGATACAATTTTAGCATCTGTTGAAAAAACAAATCGTCTTATCGTTATTGATGAAGCAAACCCAAGATGTAGTATCGCAACAGACATTGCAGCAATTGTAGCGGATAAAGGGTTCGATTTATTAGATGCACCTATTAAACGAATTACAGCACCACATACACCAGTTCCGTTCTCACCACCACTTGAAAAACTATATTTACCAACGCCAGAGAAAGTAATTGAAACTGTATCAGAAATGATTGGGGACCGTTCTTTATTGAATGTGTAATGAAACGATGAGAAGGGAGAGAGAAATATGGCTGTAGAAGTTGTAATGCCGAAATTAGGAATGGCGATGAAAGAAGGTATTATTACGAGTTGGAATATTAAAGCTGGTGATAATGTAGCAAAAGGTGAATTAATTGCTAGTATTAATTCTGAAAAAATCGAAACAGAAATAGAAGCACCCGCTGATGGAACGGTACTGGATATAACTGTAAGTGAAGATGAAGGAGTTCCACCTGGTACTGTAATATGTTACATCGGAAAACCAAATGAACAGGTATCGGTAAATGAAACCGTAAATGCTACAGAAGAATCAATACCGAAAGTAGAACCTCAAAATGTACAACATCCTGAACCGTACGCGGAAGAAAGATCAAAGAAACAAAGAATAAAAATATCTCCTGTAGCAAAGAAAATGGCAACAGTTGAAAATATTGGAATTTCCACATTAATAGGAACAGGTCCTGGTGGGAGAATTACAAAGGTAGATGTATTAAAAGTACTTGAAGAAAAAGTTGCTACCCCAGAAACGTTTGTAAAAGAAGAAAGTAAAGTAATTCCTGTTACCGGTATGCGGAAAGAGATCGCAAATCGGATGCAAGCAAGCCTCCAAAATACCGCACAATTGACATTAACGATGAAAGTAGATGTTACGGATTTAGTTGCTTTACATAAAGAAATAGCGGAAGTTGTACAAAAACGGTACGATAACAAACTAACCATTACTGATTTGGTTTCTCGTGCTGTTGTATTAGCGCTTCAGGAGCATAAGGAAATGAACAGTGCTTATATAGATGATGCAATCCATCAATTTGAACATGTTCATTTAGGTATGGCAGTAGCGTTAGAAAACGGCTTAGTCGTTCCGGCTATTCGCTTTGCAAATAATCTATCTTTAGTAGAGTTATCTAAAGAGATTAAAAATGTGGCACAAAAGGCACGAGCAGGTAGTTTAAATAGTGATAATATGCAAGGAACGACATTTACAATTAGTAATTTAGGAAGCTTTGGTATCGAATATTTTACGCCAGTATTAAATACACCTGAAACTGGTATTTTAGGTGTAGGTGCAATTGAACATGTTCCAGTATATAAAGGAAAGAAAATAAAAAAAGGTAGTATGTTACCTTTAAGTTTAACATTTGATCATCGTGTACTAGACGGTGTACCAGCAGCTGCATTTTTACGCACAATTAAACAATACTTAGAAGAACCGGTAACAATTCTTTTATAAAGAGAAGGTGGGAGAATGAATAAATTAGTAGTTATTGGAGGCGGACCCGCTGGATATGTGGCGGCAATTACCGCAGCTCAAACTGGGAAAGATGTTACTCTTATTGATGAAGCTGATCTTGGTGGAACTTGTTTAAATGTCGGGTGCATGCCTACGAAATCTTTGTTAGAAAGTGCTGAAGTATACAATATTGTTAATCATGCGCAACGTTTTGGTGTATTAGTAGATAAGCAAAGTATATCAATTGATTGGAATCAAATACAGACCAAAAAATCACAAATTGTTGTGCAGCTCGTACAAGGAATACAATATTTAATGAAGAAAAATAAAATTAAAGTTATAAAGGGGAAAGGGAAATTTGAAACGGATCATCGTCTGCGAGTTATGCAGGGGAATAAGGAAGCGATAGTGGTTGGAGAACAATTCATTATTGCGGCAGGTTCAGAACCTACTGAATTACCTTTTGCTCCATTCGACAGGAAATGGATTTTAAATAGTAGTCATGCGATGTCTCTTGAAAACATACCAGCTTCATTACTTATTGTTGGCGGTGGCGTAATAGGTTGCGAATTTGCCAGTATATATAGTCGTCTTGGAACGAAAGTAATGATTGTTGAAATGGCACCGCAATTACTACCTGGTGAGGATGAAGATATCGCAAGCATTTTAAGAGAGAAACTAGAAAAAGATGGTGTAGAAATTTTCACAGGAGCAGCTTTAAAAGGATTAAACAATTATAAGAAACAGGCTTCGTTTGAATACGAAGGAAGTATGCACGAAGTAACTCCAGAATTTGTTCTCGTTTCTGTTGGTAGAAAACCTCGTGTGCAAGATTTAGGATTAGAAAAAGCAGGAGTTCAATTTTCAAATAAAGGGATTACTGTAAATGAGCATATGCAAACGAACGTATCACATATTTACGCAGCCGGTGATATTATTGGAGGAATACAGCTTGCTCACGTAGCCTTTCATGAAGGAACGACAGCGGCATTACATGCGAGCGGAGAAGATGTGAAAGTAAACTATCGTGCTGTGCCTCGTTGTATATACACAGCTCCAGAAATAGCTAGCGTCGGTTTAAGTGAAAAAGGTGCAAGAGAACAATATGGTGATATTATTATCGGAGAATTTCCTTTTACAGCGAATGGAAAAGCTCTTATTTTAGGAGAACAAATGGGGAAAGTAAAAGTCATTGTGGAACCTAAATATCAAGAAATTGTAGGGATTTCTATTATCGGTCCTCGTGCAACTGAACTAATTGGTCAAGGCACCGTAATGATTCATACAGAAGTTACCGCTGATATTATGAGAGGTTATATTGCAGCACATCCAACTTTATCTGAGGCAATTCATGAAGCTTTATTGCAGGCGATAGGACATGCTGTACATGCTTAAATGAAAATATAATAAACCACTATTCTCTAAATGAATGAGAGAATAGTGGTTTGAATTTTTACTATTTAATTTCAATAGCTGAAGTTATATCGTTCCAATCAGGAGCTAAATTAGCAGTTTTACCATACCAATCAGCGTGTTTAAATAAAACACCTTTTCCATATCCTTGTGTAGAAGTATGCTCCCAAAGTGTCGTTGAATAACTTGCAGAAGGTGACGCTGTACTTACAGAAGAAATTCTGTCGTTCCAGCTAGATGGTAAGTTTTTAAAGCCGCTACTCCAGTAAATATATTGGCCACCTTTATCTTTATGTTCATAAAAATCAGTACTACCAGCACCACTACCTAAAGGATTAATTTTATTTTTAAGTACTTTTTTATCCTTTTCAATATAAGCATCCAATGTTTCTCTACTAGTAAAACCATAAGCTAGCCAATCTCCATTTTCATTTTGCTCTGGTAATACCATAGTAATTTGGATGTCTTTCTTATCCTGATCACTTAATTTTGCAAATGAAGTAACATTCTGTTCATCCACTTTTAAATAATCAAATGACTTAATTGTGTTACCTTTTTCTTCAGCACTTGCTACGCCTAGTCCGCCAGTTAATGCAAAACCCGCTACTAATGTTCCTGCTACTAATTTCTTCAACATATAACCATCCCTTTTTGTTTAGATTTTTGTACAGGTGAATCTTGTACAATTAAAATGTATTCTAATTTATTATTTTTGTAAATATTCTGAAGTTTTAGAAAAAATAGGCGGAATATTTACATTTTTACATTTTTTTTTTAGAAAAAATGATTATTGGAATGATATAATAAGCGGATACATTGCTTTTCTTGGATGATAAAATGTTTTAGGAGAGATGTAATTGAAATATTTCACAAAAGATTGGTATAAAGAAATGCAAATTTCAGGATTTGTGCATTTCATAGAGTCAATAGAAGAATGGAAAGACATAGATCCCGATTATATACAAAGTTTGAAAGACGAAGTAGAAGAAAGGAAAGAAGATTTATTACACTATCTTCCTGAAACACTACATCCATACATTCATAACAACATGTTTGATTCAGTATATCTACCTAATGAATTAAAGAAACTTTTGTTAGAGTGGACAGCAGATTATGAGGCAAGAATGGCACAATTAGATCAATCATACTTAAAACATTTTAATTCCATTAAGAAAAAACTTCCGTCTCATGTTGCTCAGCTACATGAGATGTCACTACATGATAGTGTGATTAAAGTAGTAAAGAGAAAATCAGAAGATACTTTGTCTATCGTATTAGATTGCAGTGGTACTTTTAGTGAATTTGATAAACTTGAAGTAACTTTTATAGGAGTAACCAAGTGTTCTATGCCAGAAAACTTTGAAAGTGCTTGGTGGCTATATCATGAAATAGCTCTTACTGAAGATGGTTTTGAACTAGGTGTTTTATTTGACTGTCCATTTAGAGAAGTGACGATTTGGGCAGCAGATGTATTCCTTGAGAAAAAATGATTAAGTTACATGTATATTAACTAATAATAAAGAGAGTTCCTTTAGATGGTATTTACAAGTTCAACAATAAAAAAACAGTCAATAAAGACTGTTTTTTTATTTTGATGCTAGATTCCCAAGCTTCCAATATGTATTTGTTAATGGAGCAACTTTACTATCAATATACAAATACATGTTATTTAAGTCTTTAGGAGAAGTTTTCATTTCAAATACAACGTCAGTAGTTAAAGAAAATTTGTGTGGAACATTTTATAGTGCTCGTCATCTATCGGATGAGCTTCACCTTCATATTTCTGACCAGTTTTTTCATCTTGTATGAAATATTTTATTTTCGAAAGATCAATAGTTTGTCCATCGTCTCGAACATTATTAATCATAACACGAGTAGTAAGGCGCCACTCTTTGTCTATTTTTTCAAATTTTGCATTTTCAACTGTTGCTCTATAGTATTCGTTTTTAACTATTTCTCCATAGTGCATTGCATTCTTTTCGAGAGCGCTCTTTTCTTGTTTTGGTGTAGTATTGCTATTACATCCTGTTAATATTCCTGTAAATAATAATGCTGTACATGTCGTTTTGATTAATGATTTCATAGTAATTCCTTTCTGTATTAAAAAGTAAAACATAGGAATAATTTTACATGAATAAGGAAATAAATAGAAGTCTTTTAGTAAAATATACAAATGTGCATTTATTTTATGTAAAGTTAACAAAATAGAAAAAGAGAGAAAACCTGCATAAAGACGGAAGAAAAAGGATTGAAAATATTGTGAAACGGAAGAAACGTGCATATAATTAACATAAAGTTCAAATTTCTGAATCTTCAATAACGGTGGTGATAACATGTTTACTGAAGAACGTCGGGAGAAAATTTTAGAACTACTTAGTACAGATGGAAGAGTAATCGTAAAAGATCTTGCGGAAAGATTTGATATGTCTATTGATTCTATAAGAAGAGATTTGTCTATTATGGAAAAGGATGGTTTATTAAAAAGAACGCACGGAGGTGCAATTGAACTTACGCGAGTGAGAAACTTAGCTGTGGAACCAGCTAAACGTTATAGTGATAGCTCAATATATGAGGACACAATTGCAAGAGTTGCGGTATCTTATATAAAAGAAGGTGATTCAATTTTTATTGGTGGGGCTTCCGTTCATAATGCGATGCTGAAATATTTACCGGAAGTATCATTTACGGTTATTACGAATTCTATAGAAATAGCTGGTTATCTACGAGAATATAAGAATATTGATACGTATTTAATTGGCGGAAAAGTAAAACCTTCAGGGAATATTACTGATACACTTGCCTCTGAATTGATAAGTAGATTTTCTATTGATCTTTATTTCTCTACAGGTGGAGGCATTTCATTACAAGGTATTAGTACTGCAACACCTGAAGTTGCTTATTTTAGTAAAAGAGTAAGTGAAATTGCTAGAAGAAATATTTGTTTAGTTCCGCATAATAAACTTGGAATAGATTGTTTTATAAGAGGAGAGTCTCTAAAAGAAATTGACATTATTATAACTGACGAAGAGGCTAGTAAAGAAACTGTTCAGGACTTTGAGAAACAAGGTAAACAAGTTGTAATAGCGCCATTATATTCATTTGAAAGGAGTTTGACATGATTGTAAAAGAGCAAAAGTTTCATATAAATGGATTAACTTATACAATTCGTTCTGCAGCTGAGAAAGATGCTGAGCAGTTATCGAAAATTAGAGTTCAGATTGATGGAGAAACTGAAAATATGGATAGAGATGCTGGAGAGGGATTTATAGATAATCTAGGGTTTCAAAAAATAATAAAAACAGATATTGAAGAGACGAAGAATCTCTTTTTAGTTGTAGAAGTGCACAATCGAATTGTTGGATTTTCAAGATGTGAAGGATCAAATTTTAAGAGATTATCTCATAAAGTGGAGTTTGGCGTTTGTATTTTAAAAGAGTTTTGGGGATATAGAATGGGTAAGAGCCTATTACAACAATCTATTAAATGGGCTGACGAAAATGCAGTAAATAAAATATCTTTACAAGTATTAGAGACAAACGAGAAAGCTATTCATCTTTATAAAAAATTAGGTTTTGAAGTAGAAGGCATTTTGAAAAATGACAAAAGACTATCGGATGGAAAGTATTATAATACGGTAGTGATGGGAAGGTTTACTGATACTTTTCATAAAAGAGGTGAAGAAGTATGTTTTACAGAAGGAAGTACTATGTAGTGAAAAATGAATTCATAGAAGTATTTAATGATCATTTCAATAACACAAACTTACCTAATCAATTAAAGCATGGTTCTAGGCTAATAGGACGCTGGATGAAAGATAATAAGAATGGTACGTCTGAAGTATTTGCCATATGGGAATATGATAGTTATGAACAGTATAAAGAAATAGAATCGAAAATTAGAAGTGACGAGAGGCATGTTAGAAGAATACATGAATGGTATGAAAACCATGGCGGGAAAGAATATGTTTTACAGGAGTACATAGTAGAGATGAAAAATGAAGAGTTAGTATGTACTGTAAAGTAACAGAGGGGTGAGGGATAATAGAAATTAAAACAAAATTATATTTTAGTTTAGCATCCACTATTTTATTTGCAGCCGTGATTGTTTTCTTTATAAATGGTAATCCACAAAAATGGTTTTGGTTATGTATTTTCTTTGCGTCCATTATACAAAATATAGTGCTACTAAAAAAGAATAAAGAAATGCATTAAGATATTCAAATTATTAACATATTTGTGTCGTCTTTCTAGTTGTATTGAAAACGCTTTTATTCAGTTTTATAATAAAAGTATGTTTTATAAAGTGAAACTTTAATCAGTGGAGGTGTTATTCATCCCTCACTAATTATTAGTTAAACCAATCAGGCTTTTACGGGCAGCCTGACCCCCACCTAACTTCTTTGCTCTAGCTGAATTTTGAGGTGGGGGTCTTACTGCCCGTTAATGCGGAATAAATCTCCAAAACAATTAAAAGGGAGATGATACAATGTTAGCTTCACCGTTTTACTTACACACATGGAAAAAGTTTATTGATAAAGGAGTCCTTGATTCGAACCGTATAAACGAAAGAATTTCAGAGTCATGGCATCGATGTAAACAAGCAAATGTGAATCCTCATATGAATAAAGGTCAGAAAATTTTGTCTTCTAATATTTTTCAAGAACAAAAGAAAAAGAGTGAAATTTTCCTTGATATAGCATTACCTCAAATACAAAATATGAGAAAAACCATTGATGAACTACAAATGATGGCATTATTAATCGATCCAGATGGTTATGTTCTATCCTTAAGTGGAAATAAACAAACGTTAAAGCGAGCGAAACATATTAATTTTATTGAAGGTGTAAAATGGACGGAAGCAGCTGTGGGGACAAACGCAATAGGAACAGCATTAGAAATTGAAGAAGCTATTATGATAAGTGGTACTGAACATTACTCCGTGGCATCTCATAGCTGGAGTTGTGCGGCTGCTCCCATTCATAACGATGACGGGAAATTAATTGGTGTTCTAGATTTCTCCTGTGCAATTGAATTTTCGCATCCATATATGCTCGGTATGGTAACTTCAATTGCACATGCGATAGAACGTGAATGTAGCATAAGAGTTCATCAAAATGAATTACACTTAATTCATCGTTTTTTAGATGTCATTGATAGTGATGAACAAGTAGTTATTTGTAATCATCGTGATGTTATCGTTTCTGCGAGTAAGAGCGTTCGGGAACGAGTAACTAATTGGTCAAGAATGAAACTTGAAGATTTAATGCGCTATGGATTGGAAACTAAATTAGAGATACCAGTATATAGTAATGAAAGAATGATCGGGAAATGTATGTATTTAAAGGAAAACAAACAAATGAATACATATTCTGCTTTCACATTTATAAAAGGAATTACTTTTTCAGGAGTTACCGGGACAAGCAAAGCATTTCAACACACACTAGAAGAAATTAAGCTTGTTTCACCGACTGATGCTAGTGTGTATGTATGTGGTGAGACAGGAGTAGGAAAGGAATATGTTGCGAGAGCGATTCATGAAAATAGTCCAAGAAAAGACGGGCCCTTTATAGCTGTTAACTGCGGTTCTTTGCCTAAAGAATTAATGGAAAGTGAATTGTTCGGTTATGCTGAAGGTGCGTTTACAGGTGCGCGACGTCAAGGATATAAAGGGAAATTTGAACAAGCGAATGGAGGAACATTGTTTTTAGATGAAATTGGTGAAGTACCATCAGAGATGCAAGTAGCATTATTGCGTGTTTTACAAGAACGCACAATAACTCCAATAGGAAGTTCAAAAGAGGTAACAGTAAATATTCGTATTATTACTGCCACACATAAAGATTTACTACGGTTAGTAGAAGAAGGGAAATTCCGTCAAGATTTATATTATCGTTTGCACGTTTATCCGTTATATGTTCCATCGTTACTAGAAAGAAAAGAGGATATTCCATATTTTATACAACACTTTTGCGAACGGAAGAATTGGAATGTTGTATTTCCAAAGAGTATTTGCAATCAATTTTTACAACATACATGGCCCGGAAATATTCGAGAACTAGTAAATGTATTAGAACGCATTTACATTTTGTCGCAAGGGCGGGAAATATGCGAAAAACAAGTCGCTTTTTTGTTACAAACAATGATGGGAAATCAACAACAACTTGAGTTACAAGTTGAAAATAAAACAGAACATACATTGAATTTTCGCGAAAAAATACAGCGTGATAGCATGATTGAAGCATTACAAAAGACAAACGGAAATGTTTCGTTAGCTGTAAAACTATTAGATGTACCCCGTAGTACATTTTATAAACGAATGCAAAAATTTAATCTATAAAAGTAGATTTTTGTAATCTGCTTTTTCTTTTTGAGCTCATGTTCTGTCGGAATGTGCGCTTCCCAGGGAAATAATAAAGTAGTTAGACGGGAAATTCCCTAAAGGAGGTTAGTATGTGAAGTATATTGAAATTGGTATCGGGAATAGATGGTTCGTTCGAACAGAGACCGAAAATACAGACGGTACTGAATTTGAGGAAAAAGGAATTGTGAGACCTATTTATTTTGAATCATTTTATGTCCGTGTTTGGTTTCGGAAAACGTGTTTTATTTTTGATACGAAAGAGGGCTTTAAGAAAGTAAGGAAAAGTAGAGCTGAGTATAAGTTTATTATTGGAATTGTGAGTAGGTTAAAACAATAAAATAAAACAGGTTGTATTTTTATGATTATAATAATCACATACATACTCGCAATTATTATAATAGGCTATTCCATTTATAGTTAGAATGATGATTTTAAGAAAAAATAGCACACTTTAAATATGTGAAGTGCGCTATTTATATAATCCCGTTGTATACATCTCCGTTAATGTATACACTATTTCTTCTAGTTTTACTTCTTTGTTATTTTGTACAATAGTCCAAAGAAACATTTCATTCATTGCGAACCAACCGCGTGCCACGAGCTCTTTATTTAATTCAGGATGCGCTAATCCACTTTCTTGAGAGTAAGTAATATCCTGCGAAATACTTTTTATAAAGCGTTCGCGAATCTCACCCCATTTTTGACGTATCTCTTTTGATAATCCGATTGCTTCTTCGACAACTTGCAAAATAGCTCGTTCTTCTTCTGCTAATTGTAGGAATGCTCTAACGTGATTTTGAATCAAGTCACGTGCTGCTGCTTTCGTTTGAGGGAAGAAAGAGCGCCCAGCAATATTATAAAAACGATTCATAACATCTTCCATTAACACGATAAGGAGATCATCTTTGTTTTTAAAGTATACATATGCTGTTCCATAACCAGTTTCTGCATGTTTAATAATTTGCGTGATTGTCGTTTTCTGAAATCCATTAGTAATAAAAATAGTGTAACCCGAATGTAATAGTTTCTTTTTTGTTTCTAAGGAGCGGTGTTTTCTTGTTGAAAGAGTAGTGTTTTTCAAAGAATCACCTCTTTATACTGAAATATCTGAAAATATAATTGTATTGTAAAAGAAGATAGTATGTAAAGTCAACTGACATAATATCATTGACGTTATATCAACTAAGGTGATATATTTCAATTAGTTAGAATAAAAAGAAAATTAAGAGAAGGTGACACCATGTATAAAGAACCATTTCAACCAACTTATGAGTATGCGCTTGAGTGTGATAAACATGATGAACTGAAAGATTTTCAAACTGAATTCTATAAAAAAGAAGGAACTATATATTTAGATGGAAACTCATTAGGACTACTTTCGAAAAGAGCAGAAAAATCGTTACTTACTTTACTAGATTCATGGAAAGAGTATGGCATTGATGGCTGGACAGAAGGCGAACATCCATGGTTTTTCCTTTCGGAGAAATTAGGTGAACTGACGGCACCTCTTATTGGAGCTTTACCAGAAGAAACTATTGTAACCGGTTCCACGACTGCGAATATACACCAAGTTATTGCGACGTTTTATGAGCCGAAAGGAATACGTACAAAAATTCTTGCGGATGAATTAACTTTCCCGTCAGATATTTATGCACTTCAAAGTCAAATTCGTTTAAAAGGCTTAGAGCCAGATGAGCATTTAGTAAGGGTGAAAAGCCAAGATGGTCGAACACTTTCTGAAGAAGATATTATTCAGGCAATGGAAGATGATATCGCTTTAATTTTATTACCTTCAGTCTTATATAGAAGTGGTCAAATTCTTGATATGAAACGTTTAACAGTGGAAGCTCATAAACGTGGCATTCATATCGGATTTGATTTATGTCATTCAATTGGTTCTATTCCACATCATTTTAAAGAGTGGGATGTTGATTTCGCTGTATGGTGCAATTATAAATATTTAAATGCAGGGCCGGGTGGTGTTGCAGGTCTTTATGTAAATAGTAAACATTTTAATAGACTGCCAGGATTGTCTGGATGGTTTAGTTCTAGAAAAGATAAACAGTTTGATATGGAGCATACATTAACTGCAGCTGATCATGCAGGTGCTTATCAAATTGGTACACCTCACGTATTAAGTACAGCACCGTTAATCGGTTCTCTTGAAATTTTTAAAGATGCTGGTATGGAACGTTTACGTAAAAAGTCTTTACATATTACGAGATACATGCTGGATTTAATTGATCATGAATTAAAAGATTTCGGATTTACAATTGGAAACCCGTTAGAGGATGAAAAACGAGGTGGACATATTTATTTAGAGCATGCGGAAGCAGCGCGTATCTGTAAAGCACTAAAGGCAAATGGAGTAATTCCAGATTTCAGAGCACCAAATGGGATAAGACTTGCGCCAGTAGCTTTATACAATACGTATGAAGAAGTATGGAAGTCTGTTCAAATTTTAAAGAAAGTTATGAAAGAGGAAGAGTATAAACAATTTGAAAATAAACGAGAGGTTGTGGCATAAGAATGAAAACATCAAAGTGGATTGATATTTCACAGCCATTAAATAATGATATTGCAACTTGGCCAGGAGATACACCGTTCTCGTATGAAGTTTCATGGTCAAAAGAAGAGAGCGGTTCAGTAAACGTCGGAAAGTTAACGATGAGTATTCATACAGGTACTCATATTGATGCGCCTTTTCATTTTGATAATGACGGAAAGAAAGTAATAGATTTAGATGTTCAAGTTTATGTCGGACCTACGCGAATCATTGACGTTTCTAACCTTGAAAGCATCGGAAAAAAAGAATTAGAAAGTTTTCATTTAGAAGGTGTAGAACGACTATTATTACGTACATCTTCACATGGTAAAGCAGAAGAATTTCCAGATGTGATCCCGCATTTACGTGCTGATATTGCACCGTTTCTTTCTGATAAGGGAATTCGTTTAATCGGAGTGGATGTACCATCAGTTGATCCGTTAGATGATAAAGAACTAGCAGCACATCATCAATTGTTTAAATATGGAATTCATATTTTAGAAAATGTCGTACTAGATCATGTAGCAGACGGCGATTACGAATTAATTGCATTACCACTTGCGTTAACAGATGCAGATGGAAGTCCAGTTCGAGCTGTCATTAGACCAATATAAGTAGAAACATATAAAAGGGGTGCTTGACTAATATGAAAGAAAATGAAAAGGTAATTATGGAAAAAGGGATTCACACGGATTTTAAGGAAAATATGACGTATGGTGAGTATTTACAATTAGATAGTTTACTATCTTCTCAAAAGAGATTATCAGACCATCATGATGAAATGTTATTTATCGTTATTCACCAAGCTAGTGAGCTTTGGATGAAGCTTATTTTACATGAACTAAATGCAGCAATTGAATCGATTAAAAACGATAAATTAGCACCGGCATTTAAAATGTTAGCACGTGTATCAAAAATTCAATCGCAAATTATTCAATCTTGGGATATTCTTGCGACATTAACGCCATCTGAGTATATTGAATTCCGTGATTCACTCGGTCAAGCTTCAGGCTTTCAATCGTATCAATATCGAATGATTGAGTACGCACTTGGTTATAAAACACCACATGCATTAAAGATTTATGAAAAAGATCCAGAATTACACGCTCGTCTTCATAAAGCGCTACACGCACCAAGTTTGTATGATGTTGCGATACAGGCGCTTGTTAAAGAAGGCTTCCCAATTCATAAAGATGTGTTAAATCGTGATATTACGCAGCCTTACGAAGAAGATGCAACTGTAGAAGCGGCTTGGATAGAAGTGTATGCGGACGTGAAGCAATATTGGGATTTATATCAGCTTGCTGAAAAATTAATTGATATCGAAGATTGGCTACAACAATGGCGTTTCCGTCATATGAAAACGGTAGAACGCATTATCGGAAATAAAATGGGAACTGGCGGATCTTCAGGTGTATCTTATTTAAAACGAGTACTTGATCAACAGTTCTTCCCTGAACTTTGGAATGTTCGTACGAAATTATAGGAATAAGCTTGTCAGCTAATTATAGCTGATAAGCTTATTTTTTTATTTGAGCACAATTATGTTTTAATAAAAGGAACAAGATATAATAAATGAAGTAACTATTTTAATGGAGGTAAGATTTTTAGATTTTAAGCAACTACAAAATAAATTTGAAAAGAAAAAAGTGAACACATTTCTTATTTATCAAAAAGGGGAATTAACAACTGAGTATTATAAAACACCAGAATGTGCAAATAACTTATATAAAATAAATTCGATTACAAAAAGTATCGTATCTTTATTAATTGGTATTGCAATTGATAAGGGCTATATAAATGATATACATACACCGATTACAGAGTGGATTGAAAATGTACCTGGGGAGAAACATGATTTAACGCTGTATCACTTATTAACAATGACTACTGGTGAGGATTGGAAAGAGTTTGGGAATGGAGTAGTATTCCCAAACGACTTTGTAGAATCAGAGAACTGGGTACAGTACATATTAGAAAAGCCAATAATTGAAGAACCTGCTACAAAAATGAATTATAATTCAGGTTCTTCACATTTACTTAGCTATATTATTCAAGAAGCTACTGGGATGTCGACAGAGCAGTTTGCGAAAAGATATTTATTTGAGCCATTAGAAATTAGCGAATATGAGTGGCAACAAGATCCGCAAGGTATATATGTCGGCGGCTTCGGTATGAAAATGAAATCTACCGATTTATTAAAATTAGGAAAATTATGTTTGCAAAATGGATATTGGAATGAGAAAGAAATTGTATCAGCGAAATGGTTAGAAGAGTCAAGTAGGGCGCAATTTGAAACATATGAACATGTTGGCGCATATGGATATCACTGGTGGGTATTACATAACGAAAGATTTCACATACCGTATTGTATATATTTCGCTATGGGGTACGGCGGACAATACATCGTTATCATTCCTCAGTTAGAAGTAGTAGCTATTATAAGTAGTCATATGCCAAAACGTGGGCTCGTTCCATTAAAATTATTTATTGAGCATGTACAGGGAAATTCCAATTATATATAAGAAAAGGAGGGAATGTATGAGGGATGAAAAAACTTTATCTTTATTTAGACTATGTTTAAGTCTTCTAGCATGTAGTGCCATTATTACGCAATTCATAATCAGGGCACAATTGAAACCGTTCAATCCAGTTAATTTTTTTAGTTTCTTTACGATTGAAAGTAACATTTTAGTTGTATGTATTCTCCTTTTAAGCAGTATCGGAACAGCTACATTTGGTCGCTCAGAACAATTTAGTATACTTCGAGGTGCGGCAACGGTATACATACTTACGACAGGACTCATTTATTTTTTGCTATTAAGAGGATTAGAAGAGTCACTTCAAACGGCAATACCATGGGTAAATACAGTGCTACATTATATCATGCCGATTGCAATGCTTTTAGATTGGATTTTAAATCCACCTATTAAGAAAATCACTTGGAAACAATCTACAAGCTGGCTCTTATTCCCGTTTTTTTACGTTGTATATAGCTTAATACGTGGCCCAATCGTGAATTGGTATCCATATCCGTTTTTAGATCCAAGAATAGGTGGGTATGGTAAAGTACTTTTATACAGTATAGGGATAGCGGTTGTAATTGGCGCTATTTGTATATTGGTAAGATTTTTAGGGAATCGAAACTTTAGGAAAGAATTTTAGAAATGCAAGGAGCCCCACTGTTTCCGTTTTTAATAGTGGGGTTTCATTTTATCCCGCATTAACGGGGCAGTAAGACCCCCACCTCAAAATTCAGCGAAAGCAAAGAAGTTAGATGGGGGATCAACTGCCCGTAAAAGCCCGATTGGTTCAACTAATAATCAGTGGGAGATGAACAAACCCCCCCACTGATTAAAGTTTTACTTTATCTACTCGTCTTCTGAAACGACAACTTTATAAATTTCTCTGTCTTCGTTTCAAATTCTACATCAACAAAAACACCATATTCTTTTCCATCTTCACGTAGCCACAATTTAAACTTTTCAACAGTTATTTGAACCGTTTTTGGTTTTCTACCTATATGAAGATAATCAACAATCTCTGCTTTCGGATATTGTTCTTTCGTCTTTTCTACAGCAAGTTTACCCCATTTTGCATAAGGCGGTTGTGCATGAACAATCGATGACCCGGTATATATATTTAAACATGTTGTTAATAAAAGAATGACGAATGCGATACGCTTTAACAATTGCTTCATAATGAACTCCTTTTCTCCTTTTTGTATATTGTTTACATATTCTTTCAACGATATAAGTTTGGATTTTTTTGTCTTCTTTACATAAAAGCGAGGCTTTTACAAAACATAACCAAGAAATCATTTCTGTAATTAAGGAGGGAAAATTATGCGCCAAAAAGCTATTTTTAAAATAGTAGTTTTACTTGCGTTCATAGGACTGTCTTTAATGGTCAGTAGTATACAACTAAAGAATGTAGAAGCTTTTTCTAATCAAGTCATTCAAAGAGGAGCATCCGGTGAAGATGTCATTGAACTACAATCTCGTTTGAAATATAACGGATTTTATACAGGAAAAGTAGATGGTGTTTTCGGATGGGGTACATATTGGGCACTTCGGAATTTTCAAGAGAAATTTGGACTACCTGTTGATGGTTTAGCGGGTGCTAAAACGAAGCAGATGCTCGTAAAGGCAACAAAGTATGATAAGTCGACTGCGAATAAAGGGACGACAACGAATAAAGGAAATAGTGGTGGCACTGCACAAGAAAATAAACCACCACAAAATAAAGGGACAAATGTTCCGAACGGTTATTCCCAAAATGACATTCAGCTCATGGCAAATGCAGTATATGGAGAATCACGTGGTGAGCCGTATTTAGGACAAGTTGCAGTAGCTGCAGTTATTTTGAACCGTGTTACAAGCGCATCATTCCCAAATACCGTTTCAGGTGTAATCTTTGAGCCGAGAGCGTTTACAGCGGTGGCTGATGGACAAATATATTTAACGCCAAATGAAACAGCGAAAAAAGCGGTTTTAGATGCGATAAACGGCTGGGATCCAACAGGAAATGCTTTATATTATTTCAACCCAGATACTGCGACAAGTAAATGGATTTGGACTCGTCCACAAATTAAAAAAATTGGTAAACATATTTTCTGTAAATAGAGCGGAGGTGGGACAATGTTAAGAGGTATTATCATTGTATTATTAACAGTTGGTGTAGTTGGAACAGGATATTGGGGCTATAAAGAGCACCAAGAGAAAAATGCGGTTTTAATTCGAGCGGAAAATAGTTATCAACGAGCATTCCATGATTTAGCATACGAAGTTGATTTATTACACGATAAAATTGGTACAACACTTGCGATGAATTCACGCTCATCTTTATCACCTGCATTAGCAGATGTATGGCGTTTAACATCTGAAGCTCGTTCAGATGTAGGACAACTCCCGTTAACATTAATGCCGTTTAATAAAACGGAAGAGTTTTTAGCAAATATCGGTGATTTTAGTTACCGTGCAGCCATTCGTGATTTAGAAAAAGAGCCGTTAAATGAACAAGAATATAAAACGTTGCAAACTTTATATTCAAATGCGGGAAATATACAAGATGAACTAAGGAAAGTACAACATCTTGTTTTGAAAAATAATTTACGCTGGATGGATGTTGAAATGGCACTTGCATCAAATCGCGATCCAGCAGATAACACAATTATTGATGGATTAAAAACTGTAGAGAAAAACGTAACATCATACTCTTCTACAAACTTCGGACCGACCTTTACAAGTGCACAAAAAAATAAAAAAGGTGGATTTGAAGCAGAAGGAAAGGCAATTTCTAAAGATGAAGCAGCAAAAATCGCAAAATCATTTTTAAATTTAAAAGGAAATGAAAAAGTCGATGTAGAGAAAAGTGGAAAAGGTGCGAAAGAATCATTCTATAGTGTGAAGATTAAAGACTCTGCAACGAATAATGAGTTTTACATGGATATTACCGGAAAAGGCGGATATCCAATTTGGGTAATGAATAATCGAGAAATTAAAGAACAGAAAATTAGTTTAAATGATGCAGGAAGTAAAGGATTGACGTTTTTAAAGGATCATAAGTTTAATAATATGGAGCTCTATGATAGTTCTCAATATGATACTATCGGCGTGTTTACTTATGTAGTAAATGAGAATGGCGTACGGATTTATCCGGAAGCAATCCAAATGAAAATTGCTTTAGACGACGGATCTATCGTTGGATTTTCTGCAAAAGAATATTTAGCATCACATCAAAAACGAACAATTCCGTCTGCCAAGCTAACTGCAGCAGAAGCAAGGAAGAAAATTAACCCTGATGTGAAAGTGATGGAAGAGCGAAAAGCAGTTGTAGTAAATGATTTGCATAATGAAGTACTTTGCTATGAATTTGTTGGAACGTTAGGGAAAGATACGTATCAAATTTTCATCAATGCGAATAGCGGAGCAGAAGAAAAAGTGAAAAAAATGCAAGCTGTTGAAAAAATTTATGATTAAACCTTAATAGTAAAGTGGTGAAAAGAATGAAAATCCTAATATATGTGTTGATGCTTTGCTTTTTTATAACTGGATGCAGTATTGGAAAAAAAGACAATCCAAATGAAAAGCCAGAACAAAAAAATGTCTCAATGAAAAATGTTAATTATACAAACAAATCAAATAAGCCAAATGAAAAAGCAGCGGATCATTTAGCATCTTTAGCGGCAAGTGTGCCAGGTGTGAATGATGCAACAGCAGTAGTTGTTGGAAAATATGCTATTGTAGGTATTGATGTAAAAGCGAAACTAGACCGAACTCGTGTTGAGTCAATTAAGTACTCTGTTGCAGAAAGTTTAAAAAACGATCCGGATGGTGCGAATGCAGTCGTTGTAGCTGATGTTGATACGTATGAACGGCTGAAACAAATTGGAAAGCAAATTAAAAAAGGGAAAACTGGCGAAGGTATACTGGATGAATTAGCAGCAATTGTTGGCCGCGTGATGCCACAAGTTCCGAATGATATGATTGAAAATAGAGAAACGAATCCAATTAAAGATAATGACAAGCAATTACCAAAAGATGAAGAACAAGAACTAAGAAAAGAACAGAATGACCAATCTAATAATCATTTGAATAAGTAAAATGAGCCTCGTACTAAATTGTACGAGGCTTTTTAAATATAATATTAAATATTCAGTTTATTTTTAAGGGAATATATGGTTTAATTATTGTGGGAGGGACAACTGTTATGATGAAAAAAAGTGCATTTATTTTATGTGGTTTCTGCCTAAGTTTCAGTATGACAGCCTGTGAACAAAAGAAAGAAGTGAAAAAGCAAACAGCGACTTCTTCTACTGTGATGGAAAGTCAGAAGAAAGAATTTATCAATATAAATCATTTCTCAAAAATAGATGAAGGAATGACTTATACAGAAGTGAAAGATTTAATCGGTTTTGAAGGAAATTTACTTATAGAAGAAGGGGTAGAACATTCTACACAAATTAAACAAATTTTTGCTTGGAAGGGGAATAATCCAAATTCATTTGTTGAAATTACATTTTTGGATGGAAAAGTGCATTCTAAATCACAGCAAGGTTTAAGTTAATTTGATAAAAATGGGAGAGTATAGCATGAACATACATACTGGGGAAATACAATTAGTTCCGTATAAGGAGACGTATAAAGAAATTATACAATCATTTACTTTACCAAGTGAACAAGTTCAATTCACATCAGATCCAGGCGAATTATTGAAAAAAGCAAAAAGCGATCGCACAAAAAATGTAATTGTTATTTTAGATTACAACGGGGTACCTGTTGGTCTTTTCGCATTACAAACAGGCGAAAGAGTACAAGAGTTCACAGAGAATGAAGATGCTTTACTTTTAACATCATTTTCTATAAATTATAATAAACAAAGAAGAGGATACGCTAAAAAATCATTGGCATTATTAAAAGATTTTGTAAAACGTTATTTTCCAATAGAAAATGAAGTTGTACTTGCTGTAAATGAAAAAAATATGCCAGCACAAAAGTTATATGAAAAAGTTGGCTTCGAAGATAGAGGCTTTAGAAGAATGGGACCGATTGGTCAACAAATAATAATGCATTTACCTATAATAAAATAACGGGATAGAAAACTTACTCTTGAACATTCTTGTAGTAAGTTCTTTTTATTTTGTGCTATGTTAGTAAAAACGAAAGTCGGTATCAAAAAAGATAAAGGTTTCAATATATATAGTTGAAAGGTCAATGAATATGCGAGGAGTAATGATATGACAATTTATATTGCGTTACTAAGGGGAATCAATGTAGGTGGACATAAAATAATCAAAATGGCAGATTTAAAACGATTGTTTGAATCAATAGGATTAAAACAAGTGAAAACATATATTCAAAGCGGTAATATCGTGTTTGAATCTAAGGAAGATATAAACGCTCTAAAAGTAAAAATTGAATTTGAAATTAAAAAGGAATTTAATTTTGATGTTCAAGTTATCCTAAAAACAAATGAAGAATTAATAAATACTATAAAATATTCCCCTTATAAGGCGGATGCTTTGTTAGAAGGAGAAAGTATACACGTTGCCTTTTTAGCTCATCCATTTTCTGAAGATGAGAGGAAGCAGTTACTTATGTACAAAAGTGAACTTGAAGATTGCTATATAGATGAGAAGGTTGTATATTTGTATTTCAAAAATACCATTCGGAATTCTAAATTAATGAACCAATTTCAGAAGTTACATACACCAGCTACAGTAAGGAATTGGCGAACTGTTAATAAATTAAAAGCAATTGTAGAGGGTATGTAAATATAAAAAGATGAGGTTTCTATATATAGAAAACCTCATCTTTTATTTATATTGTTTTGCAACTATGAGTTCGACAATAGGATAAATAAAGAATGAAGAACAAAGTGCGATAAACAGTGGTAGGTTTTTAACTCCATCTAAATTGGAACCCATAGAAAAACCTTCCGAGAAGAGTAATAGAAGGAACAATACAACTACAAGTACAAAATACGCGATTTTAAAGCTTTTATATGTAATTTGCTGTCCCATTTCATCCTGACTTTCTTCTGATACACCGTGGGATCTCCCCATGTAATATGATTGATGAGGTAGCTAAGTATTAAAGCGCTTGTAAAAATTGTTCCACCTAAAATTACACCTCCATTGATGTATTTATAAGCTCCGTGTATAAGTACTCCGACTAATGATAAAACAATTGTTATTAAAATGAATTTTTTACGATTCATATTAGAACAACACCCCCACGATTGTAAAAAACTCTTTCCATTTATAGTATAAAATTGGAAAAGGTTCATGTCAAATACTTTTTACAAGCAAGGCGAAGGTATATAGTATTTTGTTTTAATGATAAATAAAAAATTACATTACATTTGAATGTAAAAGAATAGGCTCGCATATATTTGGAAGGGATGTCAGATTAATTTAGGGGGTAGTTATGTCTATACTTTTAAAAGCTGGTGCAGATGCAGGAAATAACGGTTTGAAGTTAATGGTGAAAGGGCAAGACCCTATTTTTATTCCGAGTATTTATTCTTTATATATAGGTGAGCCTACAGGATTGTTAGATGAGGGGGATGTGTCATTATCTGAATTAGAAAATCATATCGATGTGACCATTAGTTCTCCATCGCTAATGTTAAATAATGTACGGTACATCGTTGGAGAAAAAGTCATTCAAGATCAATTAAAAGGTACTGAAGTGGAGAAGAAATCGAATAAGTCGACGGATGAGCTAATGGTTATTACAATACTATCGGGTTTAGCAGTAAGTGCTATGCGTCAAAGTCCAACTTCTAGTCATATTAACATTCGATATGATTTATCTGTCGCTCTTCCTATGCAGCTTATTACACAAGAAATAGCTGCCGAAAATGCAAAACGTTATATGGGAAATCATAAAGTTGTTTTCCATTATCCGAACGGTCGTGATGTTACTATTAATGTTTCTATTGAGTTTTGTAAATGTCTGCCTGAGGGCGCTTCTGGGACGTGGGGCATTGTATATGATGAAGAAGGAAATGTTGTGAAACATAAAATAGAATGTGAACAAAATCAAATTTCAGAAATAGATTTTGTTGATAAAACTTTATTGTCTTTTGATATTGGAGCGGGGACAACAGAAGAAGTTGTTTCGTTAGGGGTAAATTTCCGTCCGCAATTAAGTAAAGGATTATCGTACGGTGTAAAAGAAACGTTACTACAAATTATTACGAGATGGAACCGGAAGTATCCAACAAAGACGATTGACAGTATTACAGAATTCAATCAAATTTATTTAAATGATAAACATCCTAGGAATGCATTATTAGTTGAGGAATCACAACCAGCACTATTAGGATTAGCGGCGCGTGTCGCAACAGATATTATTAACAAAATTGATGATATGAAAGACGATCCATACGTGTTTATTTATGGCGGGGGCGCAGTTATCATTAAAAATAGCTTGAAAATGATTTTAAAACAAAAAGGGCGTTTAACAAATGTAATCTTTGTCGATAATCCATTATTTACAAATGCAAGAGGATTATTGGTCTACACTTGTTCGCCAAAGTATAGAGAACATAAACAAAAAGAGTTAGGGTTTACAAACTTAACGATAAGTTAGTTGGTGGCAACATGCGATCTAGGCGATATAAACGTGGTGATCGAGTGAAAATCAATATTCATAAATCAGTATCACCTGAAATGCTTGCATGGCTTAATAAACAATCAAACCCAACTAATTTCTTTTTCTTTGCAGCACAGCAATTATTTAAACAAGTAGGAGATATTGATGTGTCAAAAACTTTACCAAATAGCCATGTTTTCTCATTATATATGGAGCCCTCATCCTTATTAAAAGTCGAAGTAAATCCTTTTAAAAACGTACCACTAGAAGCGAATAAATCCACCGAAAGTGTAAAAAAAAAATCATGGGAATCTGTTGATCAGTTAGATTGTCCATTTTTTTAAACATAGAAAAATATAGGTAAGCCCATCACTATACATATGGATACAGTGATGGGTTTTTGTTAGTGTACCACTAGTCCAATAAATAGAAGGGGCACAATACAAATTTGTGCCCCTTCTATTTATTATTTATCTATATTTTAGATGTATGTTCTGTTACTGCTTGAATAATGTTTTTCCAGTCATCAGGATGATTTTCATGTCCTGCTCCTTCAAGAGTTAAAAGTGCTGAGTTTGGAATTTCATCAATAAGTGCGAGACCATGTTCAAATGGTAGTGCTGTATCGTCAGTTCCGTGAATTACTAATGTGGGTGCTTGTATGGAGCTAAGTACACCTTCATAAGCATCATCACCTTGAAGTAAAGCGTGATTAAACATACTTAATAGATTGTTAGCCCTTTCTATTTCGAGTTTTACTTGTGTATAAACTCTGTTTTCATCAAATGAACGTTTTGAGCCGCACAATAGACGAGAGCCTGTAACTAAATACTCTGTCACAGCGTTTTGATTTGACCAATCTAAATTTGCACCATTTGCGTGATGTATTAAAATTCTTTCATCCATCGGAGGTAAATCGCGAGTGTTGTTATCTGAGCCTATAACACTTGTTGCTAGTAAAGTTAACGTTAAAATTCTTTCAGGATGTTTTACAGCGGCAATTTGAGCAATCATGCCACCTAATGACATACCAAATAAGTGCGCTTTATCAATATGATAGGCATCCAGCACCCCAATTGCATCTTCAGCCATAGTTGTTACCGTATAATTGGAAGTTCCAGGTTCGTATGTAACAGAGCGTCCTACATCACGGTTATCAAAGCGAATGACAAATTTCCCTGTGCTAGCTAACTGTTCACAAAATTCTTCATCCCAATAAACCATTGAACACGTAGCTCCCATAATTAATAAAATTGCTGGATTATTAGGATTTCCAAAGCTTTCTGTACAAATATCAGTCCCGTTTGTTTTAATCATCTTTTCGGTCATAGTGTTATCTCCATTTCTTTTGGATTTTATTACAAACATAGAAAATAAAATTCTGTATGATTCTAAGATGTACACAAAATTGAATTTGGAACTCACATTAATTAATAGCGTAGCATAAATACCACCTCTAAACATGTTTATTGTCATTCAAAGCAAAAAAATTTGAAAAATAATTGTAAGTTATTAAAATAAACAGCAAGGAGGAGAGGAAATGAAAGCAATTGTTATTGATGAATATGGTAGTGTTGAAGAACTAAAAGAAAGACAAATTTTAAAACCAGTTGTTACATATAACGAGGTATTAATACGCATTCTCGCAACATCTGTTAATCCAGTTGATTGGAAAACTAGAAAAGGAGACTTACAACAACAATTGCAATTTTCATTTCCAATTACTTTAGGGTTAGATGTAGCTGGAGTTATCGAAGAGGTTGGAGAAGAGGTAGAAGGTTTCAAAATAGGAGATAAAGTGTTTACGAAACCTGAAAATATAGGGAAGGGATCTTATGCTGAATTCATTGCGGTAAAATCAGATTTAGTAACTTATATGCCTACTAACCTAAGTTTTGAAGAGGCAGCTTCTATTCCACTCGCAGGACTTACTGCTTGGCAAAGTCTTGTAGATTACGCAAAAATAAAAGAAAATGACCGAGTATTTATTCACGCTGGAGCTGGTGGTGTCGGAAGTTTGGCAATCCAAATTGCAAAATCATTTGGAGCTTTTGTTGCAACTACTGCAAGTGGTAAAAATGAAGAATTTTTAAAGGATTTAGGAGCGGATCTCGTTATTGATTATAAAAAAGATAAATTTGAAGAGCTACTATCAGATTTTGATATTGTATTAGATACAATCGGTGGCGAAGTACAAGAAAAAAGTTTTCAAATTATTAAACCTGGCGGTGTTCTAGTTTCGATTGTTCATGAACCAAATTATAAAATGAAAGGGATAAAATCAGGATTTTTATGGCTAAAACCAAGTGGAAAACAATTAGAAGAGTTATCAAATTTAATTGTACATGGAAAAATCAAACCGATCATAAGTAAAGTTGTGTCACTTAATGAAGAAGGGGTTAGAGAAGCTCATATTTTGAGTGAAGGGCAACATGTTAGAGGTAAGATTGTAATTAAAGTGGAATGATGATAGCCGCTGTATATTGACTTGTAGTGAATAAAGATAAATTGGAGTACTCCATAATTTTATAATACCCCAAAGTACTTTTATTTTGGGGTATTAGCTTTTCTTAGTTTGATGGGCTAGTGAACATACTTTTAAAAATTAAAGTTTCGTATTGTATCATGTAATTTCTCTAATCCAATCGCCATATCTTTTTCATTTAACATGGAATAGCTAATTCTTAATTGGTTATTATTTGTATCGTTATTTAATAGACAAGCTGTTCCAGGTAAAAAAGAGACATCTGCTTCATTTGCTTTTTGTAATAAGTTAAAAGGATCAATTGTATTAGGAAGTGTAATCCATAAATTAAAGCCGCCATTTGGTATTTTAAAGTGTATTTCTTTTAGTGGCGATAATATAGCGATTGTTAAATCGCGTCTAATTTGTAAAGCGGTGCGTAATTTTTCTAAATGATTTTTCATACGTTCTGCACGTAAGAAAGGAAGTAGTGCTTTTTGCGTTAATAACGGGCTACCGATATCCATCGAACCCTTCACAGCATATAACCATTCAAAAATAGGCCCATCGGCTATAAGTGCAGCGATACGTAGTCCAGGTGCTAACGTTTTACTAAAACCTTTTAAATATATTACATGACCATTCGTATCAAAACTTTTGATTGGAGGAGGAACTATAGCATCCTCAAAATATATTTCTCCGAAAGAATCATCTTCAATTATAAAAAACTCATATAACTCCGCTAGTTCTATAAGTTCCAATCTCCGTTCTTTACTCATTACTGTACCTGTTGGGTTTTGAAAAGTAGGATTCACATATAACAAAACAGGATTCTTTCTTTGACAAAGGTCATCTATTAAGTCTGAGCGAATGCCGTTTTTATCAAGACTAATAGGTATAATCTGCACTCCTTTGTTGAGAAAAACATCAAGTGCTGCGCCATAACAAGGGCTTTCTACTAATACTATATCTCCAGGTTTTAATAATGTTTGAGCGATCAAATCAATTCCTTGCTGGGCACCACTTGTAATTAATAATTGAGAGGGGTCTGTCACTAATTTCTGATGTTCTTTTAGATAATTAACTATTTCAACTCGAAGTTCATAATCGCCTTGAATAGGTCCATAAGTTGCTAGTAACATCGGATTTTTATCCAGCAATTTGTGCATTTCGTCTGCTAGAAATGGATTTGGTAATAGACGTGGATATAAAATCGCTTGTGAAAAATCATAATATTTTCGGTGTTGATTCATTGCATATTGAGAACGCATAACATTAATAGTTTTCGTTTGTTGCCATTTATAAGGAATAGTTTTGAACTCTTTCTTTACACGTTTATATATATAAGCGCCTTTTCCTTGCTCGATGCGTATATATCCTTTCGTTTCTAGCTGCTTATACGCCTTACGAACAGTCAATAAGCTAATTTGTAAATCTTCGGCCATATAACGTAATGATGGAAGGGAGTCACCATATGAAAGCATGCCACTTTGTACTCTTTCAACAATTTGCATATATATTTGTTGATAATACGGTATGTTGGATTCTTTCCGTATTACAATCTTCATGGCTTCACCTTGTTTCTTTTTTATTTAATTAAAGCGAAAAAAAGAAAGAGAATCAACTACAATTTGATGTAACTGTTATAAGCATAGATACACTGTTATACACGAAACCCTCTATACTCATGTTAAGAGTAAAAAGGAGGAAGAAAAATGGTCATTTTCAATTATATTTTAGTATGTATTATTTTCGGCACAACATTTTTAACGATAAAAATCGGAATTGAAGCAGGAGCGCCTCCATTATTTTCAGCAGGAATTCGTTTCTTTTTAGCAGGAGTAATCTTGATGTTTATATTTAAGTTGAAGCGAAAAGAAATTATGCCGCATGTATTTTCAAAACGTATTATGTATGCTGGCTTTTGTTTAACGTTCATGACATTCGCATCTTTGTACTGGGCTGAACAATATATTTCTTCTGGGTTAGCTGCTGTACTTTCTGCAACAGGTCCTATGATGATTTTATTATTACAAGCAAGAAGAAATAAGAAACAATTGCAAAAGGAGCAATTTTTCGCTTTAATTATTGCGTTAATAGGCGTTGTTTTTGTTTCTTTACCAGGAATGCATCAAGAAGTAAGTTTCATATGGAGTATTGCTTGTATTATTTTAGTAGTAGGGGAGTTATTTTACGGAATAGGTTCTATTCGCTCAAAAGAAATACTTTCGGATTTACGAAGTGTATCACCATTTCTTATTAATGGTATTCAAATGTTTTATGGAGGGATTTTGCTACTAATCGTATCATTCATAGTAGAGCAGCCGAATGTAACTGTATTAACCTCATGGAGCGTACAGTGGCCTATTTTATACCTCATATTTATCGGATCAATTGGTGGGCACGGATTATATTACTGGCTTTTATCAAAAACAAATCCTGTATTCCCATCGACGTGGTTATATGTATCACCATTAATAGCAATTATTGTAGGATATATTGTATTAGGAGAACCATTAAATCCTGCAATGGGTATAGGTGCTTGTTTCATATTGATAGGTGTATTTTTGGCCAATCGTTCAACACTACGGACTTATTTCAAACAAGGACGGTTATTAGAGAAGGAAATGTAGTTGGATAATGTAACGGCCCTGTATATTATCGGGCTAGTAAAATCAAAAACACAGCTGGGAAAATAACCAACTGTGTTTTTATAATTAATTCACTTTTTTAATAAACCCTTTGTAATGACGTTTCACAAGTTGACTTTCTAACGTCTTCATTGTTTCTAGTGCTACACCGACGATAATAAGTAAGCTTGTACCACCAATTTGAGCAGAAGGTGGTAACGTAGCAATTTTCGTAAATACGAGTGGTAATATTGAAATTGCACCTAAGAAAATTGCACCGATAAATGTTAAACGGTATAAAATTTTGGTTACATATTGCTCTGTCGCTTTACCAGGACGAATACCAGGAACATAACCGTTTTGCTTTTTCAAATTCTCAGCCATTTGTTCAGGATTTACTTGAATAAATGCGTAGAAGTATGTGAAAGCAACGATAAGACCGACATAAAGCGTCATTCCAATTGGGTGTGCAAAATCAAGGTTTGCGACTAACCATTTGGATACGCCTGAATCAGGGAAGAGCTGCGCAATTGTACGCGGCGTCATTAAAAAGGCTGAAGCAAAGATTACTGGAATTACACCAGCACTATTTACTTTAAGTGGTAAATGAGTGTTTTTTGCTCCTTGATATGGATTGTTTCCTGATACAGCTTTAGCGTATTGAATGGGTATTTTACGAACAGCTTGTTGAATGTAAATGACACCAACAACAATCGCTAAAATTACGAGTCCAATTAAAACCATTTTTATTATGTGCATGAATAATTGATCGCCTGCATTTTGAAATTGTTGCAAGTAAATTTGATTAGCAACATTCGGAATTGCCGCAACAAGTCCTGCGAAGATAATCATTGAAATCCCATTACCAACACCATTAGCGGTAATTTGTTCACCTAACCAAAGTAAAAATGCAGTACCTGCAGTTAAAACTGTCGCAATAAATAAGTATGTAGTCCAGCTTTGATCTGTTATTAATTGTCCACCTGCTATATTATTAAAACCATAAGACATCCCAATGGATTGTATGAATGCAAGAATGATTGTAAAGTATCGAGTAAATTGAGCTGACTTCTTACGGCCCATTTCACCTTGCTTTGCCCATTCCGAAAATTTAGGTATAACGTCCATTTGTAGTAATTGTACTATGATGGAAGCTGTAATATATGGTGTAATACCTACAGCGAAGATCGAGAAGTGTTGCAATGCTCCTCCACCAAATACGTTTAGCATACCTAAAACGTTGGCTTGATCTTGTACCTTTAATACCTCTGCGTTAGTATGAGGAACTGGAATAAATGTGCCAATTCGAAAAACAATTAGCATCGCTAGTGTAAAAAGAATTTTGTTTCTTATCTCAGCTACTCTCATGAAATTTGAAATCGTACGAAACATTATGTCGCCTCCTATATTTTTATCAGTTCAAAACTGATTATTATATCCCGATGAAGTAACCACAAACCTCCTTCCGCATTAAATTCATTTGACAAATGGAATTTCATACATTTTGCAGTTTTCACGGATATAAAAATATAAGGTGTTATACGAGCGACCTATTATCTTTTCGTAATCATTCAATACCCATAATATATCGAATAAATTAACAAATGTACATACATACGCATGAAAAATGAATAAATAGGGTGATTTTTTACATTTACTTAATGCTAGATTGATAATTAGGAACGTTTTACGTAGTTGTATCGAAAGGATTCAGTGGAAAGTATTATGGTGTAACTGTAGCACATGAAAACCTCAAGGATTTTGAGAAAACGCATATATTTCGTCGTGAATTAGAGAAACTATTAAAGCAAGAAAAGATTTGATTGAAATAGTAGTGAAGGAAAATCTTTTTTCTATAGAGAATATTTCTAACGTAGGAATCTAAGTATGTAGGTTCTAATGAAAGGAGAATTCACATGAATACATTTGTAAATGACAAGTTTGATGAAACGAGAAAGCAATTATTTGAGGAAATTACTTTGTTAAGTGATGCTCAATTTAATAGAAAACCAGATCAGGATAAATGGAGTATAGCACAAGTTTGTCATCACTTAGTTTTATTAGACGAGAGAGTTATAACAGTTATTTCGTCAGGATTAAAAAAGATGGATAGTATCCAAAATGAGCGTAAAGAAATTCACGCTATTGTATTAGATAGATCGATAAAATTTATAGCTCCAGAAATGATTGAACCAAGTATAGAAACATTTGAAGTACAGCAAATGATTGATTTGTTAAACAACGCTAGAAAAGAATTGATGCGTTTCCTGCGTACAATAGAAGATGAATCTATATTAGCGAAAAAATCAGTGATGCATCCAGCTCTTGGAGAATTACTTCTAGATCAGTGGATAGAACTGATCTATTTGCATGAACAGCGTCATATAGAACAAATTAAAGAGATAAAATTGCTTTGTGAAGTTGAAAAGTAAAAATCATTATCTTTTTATTGGGCGATTTGGGATAGTATCAAGGGTTCGAGTGATAAAATTCAAATCCTGATTAAAATTATGATGAATGTAGTTGAACGCAACTAATAAGCAGAAGAAAATACGAAACTAGCAGATCTTACTCCTGAAGAGGAAACGAACATTCGAAAAAAAACTGAATCCGATTTGCTGTATAAGTGGAACCCCGTCTTAAATGAAGAGCGGGGTTATTATTTTTGGAAGTGATCTCAGTATTTTCATATAGAAGGAAGTAAATTGGTAATGAAATCCGAAAATGAGTTATATGTCCAAAATTTTGAAAGCACATATACATCTACCGTTGGTTTAGCGCTCTTCACACGTTGGAGGAAGAAGTATTTTGTTAGAAAACGATAACATACTATTCTGTTAGGGGAAATATGCATTTGATTCTCTATATTTTCACAGTAAAACCACCTCCAAAATTATCTTTTGTAGTTGAATTTTTCCGAATAATAAGTTACATTTTTAAAGTTCAAGCAACTTTATGCCAGTACAAAAAGGGGAGAAATATTGTTATTATGCAAAAAATGAAATGGAAGAACTATGTATGCTATTTTATTATTCTTATGCTTCTTGTAACAGCAGTAACAGTCAAACCAGCTATTTCTAAGGCTGAGGAATCTGATGTTAACATTACATTGTTAGGTACTGCAGATATTCATGGTAGATTTATGCCTTGGGATTATGCGCTTGATGGAGCAAATATGAGTGGAAGTTTGACGCAGCTTTATACGGTTATAAAGAAGGTACGTCAAGAAAATCCAAATACCATATTAGTAGATGCCGGGGATACAATTCAAGGAAACTCAGTAGAATTATTCAACGATAAGCCACAATCGCCAATGATGGTAGCGATGAATACAATGGGATATGACGCCTGGGCATTTGGAAATCATGAATTCAACTTTGGATTAGATACATTGAAAAAAGTTAGTGAGCAATATAAAGGAAAGACGTTAGCAGGAAATATTTATAAGGAAAATGGAGAGCGTTTTCTTCCTGCATATACGATTGTTGAAAAAGGTGGAATTAAAGTCGGGATTATTGGTATGAATACACCAATGATTAGTGATTTTGAAAAAGGGACAGATCATTTGGATGGTTTAGTAGTGAAAAATCCAGTAGAAGAGACAAAAAAGGCAATTAAAGAATTAGAAGGTAAAGTAGATGTAATGGTAGGGGTTATGCATATGGGACTAGAAAATGAGAATGGAATCCCAGGTACTGGTGTTCAAGATATTGCGAATGCTTGTCCGGAACTAAGCGCTATTTTTGCGGCTCATATGCATAAACTTGTAAAAAAAGAAGTTGTAAATGGCGTAATTATTACAGAACCAGATAAATATGGAACGCATATTTCACGTATTGACCTTACTTTTACAAAGCAAGATGGAAAGCTTGTTTTAAAAGATAAAACAGCTACCGCTATACCTGTAAAAAATGCTGATGGAACAACAGTATTATCTGATTCTGCACTTGAAGAAACATTAACACCTTTTCATGAGTATGCAAGAGGAGATGCAAATGTTGTAGTTGCTCAATTAAAAGGGAGAAACCTTGTTCCTGAAAATGAAATAAAGGGTATTCCAAGTGTGCAGATTCAAGAGACACCTTTATCAGATTTCTTTCATGAAGTTATGCTCCATTACAGTAAAGCGGATGTAGTAGCCCATCAAATTGATAATGATTCTGCCCGTTTGGATATAGGGCCTATAAAGAAGAAAGATATTGCGTATAATTATCAATATGCTTTGGGAGAAATTACAGTTTACAAGATAACTGGAAAAGATTTAAAAGACTATATGGAATGGGCAGCAGGATATTTTAACTCATCTCGTGCCGGAGATGTAACAGTTAGTTTTGATAAAAACCGTCGCGCGTCTAAATACAGTACGAATGATTTCTTTGGAGGCGTAAAATACGAAATTGATTTAACAAAGCCATATGGTAGTAGAATTACAAATTTACGCTCTATTCGTACAAATAAACCGATTAAAATGAGCGATGTTATGACGCTAGGAATGAATGCGTATAGAATGGAGGCTCTACAGGCAAAAGGGGGAGCTTTAGAGGGACGTAAATTTGAACAAACTTGGTCATCTAAACAAGAGAATGCATTCGGAGAAACAGGTGGAACCATTCGTAACCTTGCTATTACGTATTTAAAAGAGGTAAAGAACGGTGTATATACGCCAAAAGTTATGCGTAATTGGAAAATTACTGGTGTAGATACACATTCTTCAGAGCATAAAGCTGTAGTTGATCTTGTAAATAAAGGGATTTTAGAAATTCCAAAAACAGAAGATGGAAAATATACAAATATAGCATCTATAAATACTAAAGATTCAATTACAAAAGAAGAGATTGTAGCACTCTCACAAAAAGCTAATATTAATCCAAATCAGTTTAATCATACAAAGACAAAAGGTGAATTTTATAAAAAACTTAGTAGGATTACTAAAAAAATATAAATTATAAGGTTTCTTATAGTAATTGTTATTTTAATAGCATTAAACCCACTCTTACAATAGTAAAGAGTGGGTTTTTATGTTGTTATTTAGATGTAAGTGTACTTTTATTAGAATAAATATAGGTAATTAATAACTAACCAATTGGATGAGCGCTGCCAAAAAGGATTCTTTTTTTATTCAAATTAATGTACTTATGTGTTCCGTTAATTATTTACAATATTGACCACAATTTATGTAATTTTGCATAATATTACATAAATTTTGTATTTTCTCTTTTTTTCGACATAAATAGACAGTATACTTTGTACAAGCTTTCTATTTCAAAAATTATACGAGGTGAAAAAATGAAAAACACAAAGACATTAACTAAGGTAGCATTAACAACAGGATTAGCTTTAACAGCTGTGGCACCATACGGAATAGGTCATGCAGAGGAAACAGATCAACTACAAGTTCAAATTCAGGAGGAATCGTTCCGTTCGGGTGAACTTACACAACCGTCACAAAAGGCACCAGAAAATGTAGTAAAGGATGCACTTAAGGAGAAAACAGAACAAGCTCTGTCCCAAAAACAAGTCAATGGAGAAACAGGAGTAGATTATAAAGTTCTTCAAAAACGTGATTCGTATGATGGGACTACACTCGTACGTATCCAGCAAACATATGAAGGAAAAGAAGTATATGGCCATCAATTAACCGCACACGTAGATAATAAGGGGGTTATTAAAAGTGTTTCAGGTGATAGCGCGCAAAATTTAAAACAAGAAGAATTGAAAAAAACTATTAATCTATCAAAAGATGAAGCAAAACAATATATTTTTACGAAGTACGGGAACGATATCAAGTTTATTTCTGAGCCAGAAATTAAGGAAGTTATTTTTGTTGATGAAAATAATGGACAAGCTAGCAATGCATACCAAGTTACATTTGAAGCTGCAACACCAAACTATGTTTCTGGAACTTATTTAGTAAATGCGCAAAATGGCAATATGTTAAAAAATATGGTACAAGAATCTAACTTAAAAGCAAGTGAAAAACTAGTTGGGGCCTTAAAGGAAAGGAAAAAAAGCAGTCTTACATCATTAACTGGAACAGGAAAAGATGATTTAGGTATTTCTCGTTCATTTGGTATTTCTAAACAAAGTAATGGCAAATATGCGCTTGCTGATTATACAAGAGGGCAAGGAATTGAAACTTATGATGTGAATTACAAAGATATTACTAAAGAAGAAAGCTATTATCCTGGTACATTAGCAACTAGTACTTCAACAACATTTAACGATCCAAAAGCAGTAAGTGCTCATTACTTAGCAACAAAGGTATTTGATTTTTACAAAGATAAATACAAGCGTAATAGTTTTGATAATAAGGGACAAAAGGTAGTTTCAGTTGTACATGCTTGGGATTCTGAAGATACGAACGATCCGAAAAATTGGCAGAATGCATTAAGTGCTAATAATGGAAGTATGCTTGTATATGGCGATCCTATCGTTAAAGCATATGACGTAGCTGGACATGAATTTACACATGCTGTTACTTCTAGCGAATCTAATCTTGAATATTACGGTGAATCTGGTGCAATCAATGAGGCACTATCTGATATTATGGGAACATCTATTGAGAAATACGTAAATAACGGAACATTTAACTGGACAATGGGTGAACAAACCGGATCTGTTTTCCGTGATATGGAAAACCCAGCTTCTGTGCCATCTTCACTTGGAGTACCTTATCCAGATGATTACAGTGAATTTAACGATTTTAATGGCTGGGATCAAGGCGGCGTTCATTTTAATTCAAGCATTATTAATAAAGTTGCGTATCTCATTGCAAAAGGCGGAACTCATAACGGAGTAACTGTTAAAGGAATTGGTGAAGATAAAATGTTTGATATTTTCTATTATGCAAATACAGATGAGTTAAACATGACTTCTAATTTCAAAGAATTGAAGTCTGCATGTATTCGAGTGGCAACTAATAAATATGGAGCGAATACAGCTGAAGTTCAAGCAGTTCAAAAGGCATTTGATGCAGCAAAAATTAAGTAAGTTAGAAGTATCATTTTCATTCTTATATTAATACATTATGAAAAACAGCTAATGTCACTTTAAGGATATTAGCTGTTTTTTTACACAGCAATGCATTATTGATAATAAACTTACTAAGCGATAATTAGGCTGTCTATCTTCAATACGTTGCGAATAATATATAAGGTTAAATGTATATAAAAACAGAAAATTAATAATATATTGACCTCTTGATAGAAAGTGCTATAGAATGAAAACGATAACAAACGATTGCTTTAAAATGATTTCCCTGATCTTTTAGTATTTATAAGTATATAAAGGCATAAAAAATCTATTTTTTTAAGTTTTAATGCAAACGCTTTCGTATTAAAAGGTCATTGAAATACATATGTGAAAATAGCCAATATGGAGGTGAAGTAAAAGAGATTTCTAGTTTAATTTAAGCAGTGTAATTTATACGAGCATAATAAATCGCTCGTACTATTTAAAGAAAGGGTGTATGTGGTGCGAATAACAAAAAGATTAATTAACAAATCAGTTTTATTACTTACTATAATCGTTATGTTATCATCTGTTTTCTCTTTTCAGAATGTGAAGGCAGTTTCAAATTCAAAAACAACTGAAATTATCGTTCATTACAAAGAGCAGTCTGGAAACACAAAAGACTGGAATCTTTGGATGTGGGGAGAAAATGCAAATGGTAAATCATATGAATTTACTGGTGAAGATGAATTTGGAAAGTACGCAAAGATTAAAATAGATGGTGACTATAATCGTGTAGGATTTATTATTCGTACGAATGAGTGGGAAAAAGATGGTGGCGATCGTTGGATTGAAAATATAAAGGACGGTCGTGCTGAAGTATGGATTCTTTCGGGTGATGAAAAAGTATATAACTCTAAGCCTTCTTCAGATCTCACAATTCAAAAAGCTACTATTGATAGTTTTAATGAAATCACTGTAACGACTAATGTTCCTTTTAATAGTAAGGAACAGAAAATTGAAATTGAGGGCATTAAAATTAAGGAAATTAATCCTTTTGATAAAAATGGTGGAGATATTACTAATAAGGTGAAAATAATTACAGAACAGAAAATTGATTTAAAACAGACATACAAAGTTAAAATAGAAAACTTAGCTTATACGAATACTGAAATCGGTAAAGTCATTCGTAGCGAAGAGTTTGATAAATTATTTTATTATAGTGGTAACGATCTAGGGAATATATATTCCCCGCAACATACAAAATTCCGTGTATGGGCTCCTACTGCGAGTGAAGCAAAGTTAGTTACATATAAAAAATGGAACGATAAAATAGGTACTGAAATAAACATGCAACAAGGTGAAAAGGGAACTTGGAAAGCAGAAATTAAAGGGAACCAAAAAGGTCTCTTTTATACGTATAAGGTGAAAATTGGGGATAAATGGACTGAAGCAGTTGATCCATATGTGCGTGCTGCTTCTGTAAATGGAGATAAAGGTGTAGTCATTGATTTAAACGAAACAAATCCGAAAAAATGGAAAGCAAATAAAAAACCGGAATTTAAAAAACCGGAAGATGCTATTATTTATGAATTGCATGTACGCGATCTTTCCATCCAACCTGAAAGTGGCATTAAACAGAAAGGAAAATATTTAGGGGTAACAGAAAAAGGAACAAAAGGGCCTGAAGGTGTAAAAACAGGACTTGATCATATGAAAGATCTTGGTGTTACGCACGTTCAGTTTTTACCGATATTTGATTATGCATCAGTCAATGAAGAAACTTTAAATGAACCACAATACAACTGGGGATATGACCCGAAAAACTTCAACGTCCCAGAGGGCTCCTATTCTACAAATCCATATGAGCCGACTGTTCGAATAACTGAATTAAAGCAAATGATTCAAGTGCTACATGATAATAATCTTCGTGTTGTAATGGACGTAGTATATAACCATATGTATAATGCGGCTGAATCTAATTTTCATAAGTTAGTTCCAGGTTATTATTACCGATACAATGAAGATGGAACATTTGCAAATGGAACTGGAGTAGGAAATGATACTGCTTCAGAACGAAAAATGATGAGGAAGTTTATGGTTGATTCTGTCACATATTGGGCAAAAGAATACAATTTAGATGGATTCCGTTTTGATTTAATGGGCATTCATGATTATGAAACAATGAATGAGATACGTAAAGCTGTTGATCAAATTGACCCTTCCATTATACTGCATGGAGAAGGCTGGGATTTAAATACACCTCTTGCAGCTGAGTTGAAAGCAAATCAAAAAAACGCGGAGAAAATGAAAGGGATTGCTCATTTTAACGATAATATACGTGATGGATTGAAAGGTAGTGTATTTGAAGAGAAAGAAAATGGTTTTGTAAATGGAAAGCAAAACATGGAAGACCGTATTAAAAAAGGCATTACAGCAGGCATTGACTATGATACAAATTCGTCTACCTATCAAGATCCGGAACAGGTATTAACTTATGTGGAAGCTCATGACAATCATACATTATGGGATAAACTTGAGTTAACTAATCCAGGTGACAGTGCAGAAGTGCGAAAACAAATGCACAAATTGTCTTCTTCAATTTTATTAACATCACAAGGAATTCCATTTTTACATGCAGGGCAAGAGTTTATGCGCACGAAATATGGTGATCATAACAGTTACAAATCTCCTGATTCAATTAACCAGATGGATTGGTTACGCCGTGCAGCATATAATAATGAAGTAGATTATATGAAGGGCTTAATAGATTTACGCAAAAAGTACCCAGCTTTTCGAATGACATCTACTGAGCAAATTAAAAAGCATATATCATTTATAGATGCTCCCAAAAATGTTATAGCTTATTCAATAGATGGAAAGGGCAATGGGAATAAAAATGAAAACTTTATGGTGGCTCACAATGCAAATAGAGAATCCGTTGACATAACTTTGCCATCGAAAGGTCCTTGGAAAGTACTAGTAGATGGTAAGCAGGCAGGTAGTAAAACACTTTATGTTGTCCATAATAATAAAATTAAAGTTCCTGCATTAAGTTCATTCGTTTTAAAAACAGCGAAACCGATTAAATAAAAGCAAGTCATGTGGAAGTATATACTGAATTGAGTACATGTAATAAGGATTGTACATGCAAAAAGCGAAGTGACGGTTATTTTCACTTCGCTTTTAAAATTAAATTAATATAATTTCACATACTGTAATTATATTACAATTTAATAAAGGAAATAGACAAGAAATTATTTCTATTGTAACAGTAGGAGGAGAAGATATCTTTGTATTAATTCCTACAAATCGTTTAAAAAATAGCAAACATGAAAAAGTATATGGAATTAAAATAGAGAAAAGACACCATTTAAGGTGTCTTTTCTCTATTTTAAATACGATATGTTAGTAAATAACTTGTATGTAAAAGTAAGTTGCATTTTCACACTAACTTCAAAAGAAAAATATTAAATTCTTTTCTTAAGCTATATGTAATAAATCTCATTAGAAAATTTTATTGCTATAACAAATAAAACTTTCTCAATATTATTGTGTTTAATAACTATATCCATCTGCTTTCCAATCCATTACAATAATTTCACATTGGAAATACACGAATATTCCCAATGTTCTAAATGGTTTATACCTTATAGGATTACTATGGGAAAGGATGTGAAATGTCTAATAAAAAAATATTTTTTATGATGAAATAAAAAATTTTAATGAAGAAAAAGTTATTTTATTATTCTCAAGCTTTATTGAAGTACATGTATTTATAATCACTTCGAGACAAGAGGAAGAATCTAAAAATTATTTTTGTAGATTAGAAAAGTGTATTTGAAAATTAAGTTAAAAGTTTATGGAGGGTTATATGAGCGAGAAAATTTATTATTGGTCTCCTATTAAACATTGGGAGAAGTTGCATAATGAAGTTTTGATAGGGGAAATGAGATTTACAGGTATTCTGTCTGAGTGGTTTCCTGAGTTTTATTTTTTGACTCAAAAAGGTGTGAAAATTAGTGAACTAGTAGAACGCTTTTCTTTAGGAAATGTAGAAGAGACACAAAAAACAATAGAGCTTATGATAAAAAATCGTGTGTTAGTAAGTAACATATTACACCCAAGAGAAGTATTTTCCACACAAGAAAAGATTTTTCCAAATCCATATAGCGACCAGATTCGCTTTTCTAAAGAATATTTAGATATGTATATGAGTGAACAATTGAATCGAACGCACGTTTCTGCGCGACCAGCCGAAATTCAACTTGAAACAACAAATGAGCTACCAACTATAATCAAGGAGCGTAGGTCTTGTCGCCAATTCGATATGAAAAAACATATTAGTTTTTTAGAATTTTCCCAATTCATATCAACTCTAAAACAGGTTAGGAAAGAAAATATATACTATCATTACGCAAGTGCAGGCGGGCTCTACCCTATTGATATCTTTATTTATATAAAACCAAAACGTATAGAAGGTATGAAAGCTGGATTTTATTATTATAACCCATCAAAAAACTGTCTTGTGATTGTAAATAATATTGATCAAGTAATCAAAAGTGATCATGAGTTAATTAACCAAGATTTATTTACTCAGTCTGCCTTTTCAGTTTATTTGGTTTATAATGCGAACGCTTCCATCCCAAAATACGGTTCAGATGGATATTTATTTGCTTGTATTGAGTCTGGTATTATCACTGCTACCTTAAATATGGTGGCTGAGACTTTGAATTTAGGCGTTTGTTCAGTTGGTCATATGAAATTTGAAGAGATTGAGCAATTTTTATGTTTGGATAGCCATCAAGTATTTCTCCATGGGCTTGAAGTTGGCTTGAAAATTAACGAATAGATGAAATGAATATTAGGGGGATAAAGATAAAAATGCACATTAAAGATCGAAGTTCGATTCATGAAAATAAAGGGGTAGAGGCGTTTTGGAAGGAGCAGTTATCTTCCGAGGTTCTCGATTTTTCTGTATTTAATAGCGGTTACCAACTAAATAAAGAAAATCCTTGCGAGCACGTTCAAGTCATAATGAATGTAGAGTTTAGTAAAAGTATACAAAAAGTAAGTAAGTCTCAAGATTTATTATTATTTAGTTGGTTACAGGCCACGTTAAGGATTTGTTTGGCACACTATACAGATCAAGAAAAAATTACTATTGGTATTCCTGTAATTGAAAAAAATCTTGAACAAAGCGAGAATCTTAATAAATTGATTCCTTTAGGAAGTGAAATCCATCCTCATCACAGCTTTAAAGAAGTAGTAAATCAGATTGAACAAGCGACTTTATTCGGGTATGACAATCAGAGTTATCCACTTTCTGAATTATTAGCGAAACACCATTTAACTCCTTTTCAAATTGTTATTGGGATGGAAGGATTACATAATAAAAATTCGATAGAAGAATACGCAGAGAATAATTTAGCCATATGGATACGAAGAAAATGGAATGAAATACATAATGAATTTGAATTTCAAATTTCTTTCAAGTCTCATTCATTCTCTTCTTTGCAACAGTTTGCAAATTCATATCTTTATGTTTTAAAGCAAGTGTCAACAAATTCGAATTTGGCTGTGAAAGATATTTGTATCATTTCAGAAGAAGAGAAAGAGTTGCTAAAAGAATTGAATCAAGGTCAGGCGGACATAGAATTGTCTCAATCATTTCAAGATTTGTTTGAGAAGCAAGTATCAAAAACCCCAGATCAAATTGCTGTTGTTTGTAATGATCAATCTTTGACATATAGAGAATTGAATAAGAAAGCAAATCAATTGGCTTCTATTCTTCAAAGTAAAGATGTTTCGACAGAAAGTATTATTGGGGTTATGGTGGATCGGTCATTAGAAATGATCATTGGTATGGTGGGGATATTGAAAGCCGGAGCAGCATATTTACCAATCGATCCTAATTATCCAAATGAACGAATTGAATATATGTTACAAGATAGTCAAGCAAAATGTTTACTGAGCAAGCGAACAGAAGTAGAATTGCCACAATTTGCGGGTGAAGTGCTGTATCTTGATGAGGGGCATTTCTTCCAAGGTGAAGAAAGTAATTTAGTTCGAGAAAGTCATCCTAATGATTTGGCTTATGTTATTTACACATCAGGATCGACAGGAAATCCAAAAGGAGTAATGGTGGAACAGAAATCGCTTGTCCATTTTTTAAGTGTAATGAGAGAAAAAGTAAAAGATAATCATTCATTCTTGTTTCTTGCTAGTGTATCTTTTGATATTTCCCTGTTAGAAATATGTCTTCCTTTAACTCAAGGTTCGAAAGTAGTTATTGCTACAGAGGACCAGTTTGCAACAAAAGAATTGGCTCATTTGGTCAAAGAGCATAATGTGGATCTATGGGAGTCAACGCCATCGCGAATGGAAGTTATTTTGAGTGATCCAGAAGGGGCAAATTTTCTAAAAGATTTAAAATCTATTTTGTTAGCAGGAGAAGCATTTTCCATTGATTTGGTTGAAAAGATTCGATGTATTAGTGAAGCAACGATTTTAAATATTTATGGTCCTACAGAAACAACTATTTGTGCAACAGTAAAGGATTTAAGCACTGCCAAAGAAGTTACGATTGGAAATCCCAATCCGAATTATCATTCCTATATATTGAATAAGTATGGTCAATTAAAACCATTTGGAATTCCGGGTGAACTCTGCATTGCTGGCGTGGCGGTAGCACGAGGGTATCTTGGTAAACCTAAACTGACAGATGAAAAGTTTGTACAGAGTCCATTTATGGTAGGAGAAATGATGTATCATACGGGTGATCTTGTTCGTTGGTTGCCTAATGGGGAGCTTGAATATCTAGGTCGAATGGATCATCAAGTGAAAATTCGGGGGTATCGGATTGAATTAAGAGAAATCGAAAGTCAGTTAAGGGAGTATCCAGAAATAAACCAAGCTATTGTTGTTGATCAAGTATATGGAAATAGGAAATTATTAGCTGCTTACTATGTATCGGATAATAAGGTCCCTTTTGGTGAAATCAGAAAATATTTAAGTGATAAATTACCTGAGTTCATGATTCCTGAAAAAATGATTCAGGTGGAAGAGATTCCGTTGAATCCAAATGGGAAAGTAGATAGGAAAAGGTTATTGGATATAACACAAACTGATTATGTATCAATTCCATATGTTGCCCCGCGCAATGAAATTGAACAAAAATTGGTGCATGCATGGGAAAAAGTTATGGAGATTGAGGGAATTGGTATTCATGATAATTTTTTCGCACTAAAAGGAGAATCGATTAAAGCATTACAGGTAATAAATTTATTAAGAAAAGACTGTTTGAAAATAAGTACAACAGATTTTTTTAAGCACCCTACGATTGCTCAACTTAGTTCTTGTATAGAGGTAGAGCATAAAGAGGAAAGGTTTGAAAATAGACCAACTCATGTTAAAAATTTGTCTAAGCCATTTCCCTTAACAGAAGTTCAGACAGCGTATATGTTAGGAAGGAATTCACAGTTTGAATTAAGTGGTATTTCACCTCAAACATATTTTGAATATGAAACAGAATTGGATATCAATCGTCTTTCAAAAAGTCTTCAAAAGGTAATTCATCGTCATCCAATGTTGCGAGCTGTAATTTTACCAGAGGGAAAACAGCAAATATTAGAAAGTGTTCCTGATTACGAGATTGAAATAGTGAGCCTCATAGATTTAGATGATGGGAAACAAAATGCTCGCTTGCGAGAAGAACGTTCTCGAATGACTAACCATGTATTCCCTTTGGGGCAATGGCCTTTGTTTGAATTAAAAGCCTTTCTTGTAAAAGAAGACACGTATTTATTATGTTTTCGATACGATGCTTTATTAATGGATGGAGCTAGTATGAACATTGTTGGACAGGATTTGTTTCATTATTATTATAAACCAGAGCAAAGATTAGGACCTCTATCTTTTGATTTTCAAGATTACATGTTTATTTATAATGAAATGGAACAAAGCACAGAATATAAAACAGCAAAAGATTATTGGACAAGTAAGCTTCCTGATTTTCCATTTGCGCCTTCCTTGCTGTTAAAAAAGGACCCGATAGAGATTGCTATTCCTAAATTCCAATCACTTACTAAAATCCTAGACAATGAAAAATGGACAAAGCTACGAAAGTTAGCACAAGAGAAAGAAGTAACTCCTTCTGCTCTGCTTTGTACAATATATGGTGATGTGTTGGCATATTGGAGTAATCAACATCGATTGGCAATTAATTTGACTGTATTTAACCGTTATCCTGTTCATGAAGAAGTAGAGAAAATTGTGGGAGATTTCACTTCACTCATCTTGTTGGATATTGATGTAAAACCAGAGCAATCTTTCTTTACTAGAGTAAAAGAAACGCAATCTACTTTATTAGATGGCCTTGAACATCGCCATTACGATGGAGTTAATTTCATTCGAGATTTTACTCGATATCATCAAATGACGCCAAAAGCAGTTATGCCAATTGTTTTCACCTCTATGCTAGCTGGTGCGGGTGCTTTTGCTTGGGAACAGCTTGGTTCACTTCGCCATATTCATGCTCGGACTCCACAAGTGTATTTGGATAATGTGGTAATTGAAAAAAATGGAGAGTTATTAATTAGCTGGAACTATGTTGAAGAATTGTTTGATGTTGATGTGATAGAAGCAATGTTCGCCCAATTTGTTGACTTATTGGAACAATTGGTGAAACAAAGCGACGTAACATCTTTGCAGATGAAAGAATCGGATCAAACTTTAACTGAGCAATACAATGAGACAACAGAAAAAATACCTTCAACTACTCTGTATCAATTATTTACAGACCAAGTAAAACGCACACCGGATGAAGTAGCAGTGGTTTTTGAACAAGATTGGTTAACATACTCGGAGCTTCATAAGCGTTCCAATCAAGTTGCGCACTTTTTAAAAGAACAAGGAATTGGTCTAGGTGACAAAGTTGGTCTTTTAGCACAAAGACGAGTTGAGACAATTGTTAATATGATAGGTATTCTAAAAGCGGGTGCCGCGTATGTACCGATTGATCCTGACCATCCTTTAGATCGTCAAACATATATTTTAGAAAATAGCACATGCAAACTTTTATTAGAAGCTAGTCTTTATGAAGAAAGGCATTTGTCATTATATACAACAGAAGATATGCCTGCCATTGCTGGTCCGGAAGATCTTGCCTATATTATCTACACTTCAGGAAGTACTGGAAAACCGAAAGGAGTAATTATTACTCATCAAGCGGTTTCAAATACAATTCAAGATATTAATCAAAAATATCAGGTAAATGAAGATGATCGTACTATTGGTATTTCTTCCATGTGTTTTGATCTATCTGTATACGATATTTTCGGAACTTTGAGCACAGGTGCAATGTTGGTAATGATTCGTGATCCAAGAGACATGCAAGAATTAATCCGTACTGTCGAACGTAGAGGAATTACAATTTGGAATACAGTGCCTGCAATCATGGATTTGGCATTGGAGCAAGTAGGTTCTCATTTTGAACATTCTTCCTTGCGTTTAGTTTTACATAGTGGAGATTGGATTCCACTTTCTTTACCAGAAAAAATAAAACGACATTTTCCAATTGCAGAAGTAATTTCACTAGGAGGAGCAACAGAAGCATCGATTTGGTCAATTTATTATCCGGTCAATCAGGTGGCATCACATTGGAATAGTATTCCATACGGGATGCCTTTGGCAAACCAAACGTATTATGTGTTGAACTATGAAAAGAAAATGTGCCCTGTTGGTGTAATTGGGGATTTATATATCGGGGGAGTGGGCCTTGCTAAAGGATATTTAAATGATGAACAAAAAACAAATGAAGCATTTGTATCACATCCTGATTTTGGTCTTATATACAAGACAGGAGACTGTGGAAAAATGCATCCTGAGGGATATATTGAATTTTTAGGCCGACAAGATTATCAAGTCAAAATTCAAGGATATCGAGTAGAGTTAGAAGAAATCGCCCATTGTCTTCTAACTTACAAACAAGTCGAACATGCAGTAGTGATTGATCAGACAGATGAGTATGGAATAAAATTTTTAGTCGCATATGTGGTAACTGAGCAAAATATTAGCACAACAGAACTACGAAAGCATTTGCGAGATCACTTGCCAGATTACATGATTCCTTCTTATTTTGTTTATTTGGAACAATTGCCCTTGACTCCAAACGGGAAATTAGATAGAAAAGCACTCCCTACTCCGGCGAAACAAAAAAGTGAAGTATTTATTGCTCCAAAAACTGAAATGGAAAAAATATTAACTAGTGTTTGGCAAGAAGTACTCAAAGTAGATCGGATTGGAGTAAATGATCATTTCTTTGCCTTAGGTGGAGATTCGATAAAAGCTATTCAAGTTTCCGTCAGACTGTATAGACAAGGATTTGAGCTAGAACCAAAAAATTTATTTTCATTTCCTATATTAGGAGACATGGTTCAATTTGTTAAAAAGCTAGAATATCTTCCAAATTCGCAAACAAGTGATGTAAACAAAATGAACGATAATAAAGTTACATCACTAAATGTTAAAGATAAACAGCTTAATCAACATACACTCATCAAAATACAAGAAAAAATGCCCGAAATAAAAATAGAACGTATTTACCCATTGGCACCTTTCCAGGAAGTTATTTATGAGCATGCTGCGACTGAACCTGATACAAATGCATATTTCGAACAAACAATTTGGGCACTTGAGGGGGAGCTGGATATTAATCTCTTTATTCAGTGTTTCCAACAATTAGTTGCTCGTCATGATTCTCTAAGAACCATAATTGTGCAAGATGAACAAGCACAACCTTGGCAAGCTGTTCTACAAGATGTTCAAATGATTTCAGAGATAAAAAACTTGATTGAGATGACGAAACAAGAACAGCAAGAATTCCTAGACCAGTGGATGAATGAAAATTTAAGTCAAGGATTCAAAAATGATGAACTCATGACCCGTCTCTGTATATTCCAACTAGGTAATAACGAGCATAAGGTGGTTTGGAGTTCCCATCATCTATTATGTGATGGTTGGAGCGTCAGCATTTTGATAGACGAATTATTCCAGCTCTATGAAACAATAAATGCGGGAACTACGGCAGAGTTACCTATGGTGAAACCTTTTGAGACATTCATAGATTGGACTGTAACACGTGATCATGAAAAAGCACGTCATTTTTGGCGGGATTATTTATCAGGATACAATCGGAAAATTAGCATTCCTAAAAAGAAAGTACCAACTCAAAGTGAAGGGTTAAATTTCATATTTAAGGATTTAACATTAGATAAGGATTTGACTAATCAGTTACAGACATTTGTAACTAAAAACAATATAACTATGAATTCAGCATTACTGGCTGTATGGGGAATATTGCTTGGCAAATACAACGGAGTGAGAGAAGTAGTATTACCTAATCTAGTATCAGTCAGACCTCCCGAAGTAGAAGGGATTGAAAATATGTTCGGTCTGTTCACAAATGTTTTGCCTATCCGACTAGCATGGACAGAAACGCAATCTTTTGTGGACTTCCTGCAAAAAGTACAACTAGAAACATTGAAATGTAATGAGTATGCATACTATTCATTTGTTGATATACAAAAACAAAGTGAATTAAAAAATCAGTTGACTGACCATCTTTGGGTTTTTGAAAACTATCCGACTAACCCAGCTATCTTTTCTTCAAATGAACACAGAAATTTTGCCATCACAGATTATGAAGTTGTTGATGAGCCGCATGTAAAGTTTGGAATTATGTGCTTCCCTGAAGAGAAACTTACAATAAAGTTTGGATATGATCAAACCGTATATGAAGCGGAAAAAATACAGGAAATATTGAATCACATCCATCAGTTAATCAACACAATTCTTCAAAATCCAATACAGGCAATCGGTGATTACAAATTATAAAAAATAAAAAGGCGAGCAAGAACTCGCCTTTTTAAATAGAATAGGAGTAAACCAAATGACAAAAAACTTGCAGTTATCAGCCGAAGAGATGCGTCAGTTAGGATATCAAGCTGTGGACTTGATTGTTGATCATATGAATCATTTAAAAAGTAAACCAGTTTCGGAAACAATTGATAGTAATATTTTTAGAGACAATCTAATTGAAACAATTCCAGAAAACGGATCCAACCCAAAAGAGTTACTTCATTTTCTTAATAACAATGTGTTTAATCAAATTACTCATGTGGACCATCCTCATTTTATGGCTTTTGTGCCAGGTCCGAATAATTATGTTGGTGTAGTAGCAGATTTTTTAGCAAGTGGGTTTAATGTATTCCCTACAGCTTGGATAGTAGGTGCAGGTGCGGAACAAATTGAATTAACGACAATCAACTGGTTAAAATCAATGCTAGGATTCCCTGATTCAGCTGAAGGGCTATTTGTCAGTGGCGGTTCCATGGCTAATTTGACTGCACTTACTGTAGCGAGACAGGTCAAGTTGAATAATGACATAGAAAATGCGGTTGTGTATTTTTCTAACCAAACTCATTTTTCTGTAGATCGAGCACTTAAAGTATTAGGTTTTAAAAATTCTCAAATTTGCCGAATTGAAACAGATGAAGATTTAAAAATTTCAGTTAGTACTTTAAGAAAGCAAATAAAAGAAGATCGATTAAAAGGAAAAAAACCATTTTGTGTTATTGCTAATGCAGGGACAACGAATTGCGGAGCAGTTGATGCTCTTAATGAATTGGCTGATCTCTGTAGTGATGAAGATGTATGGCTGCATGCGGATGGGGCTTATGGGGCTGCAGCAATTCTTAGCGAAAAAGGAAGGGAGTTGTTAAGTGGAATTCATCGTGCCGATTCTTTGACGTTAGACCCGCACAAATGGCTTTTTCAGCCTTATGATGTTGGTTGTGTACTCATTCGAAATAGCCAATATTTAAGTGAAACATTCCGTATGATCCCAGAGTATATTAAGGATACAGAAACTAATATAGAAGAAAAAGTGAATTTTGGGGAGCGTGGAATTGAACTTTCTCGTAGATTTAGGGCATTAAAGGTATGGCTTTCTTTTAAAGTATTTGGAGTCTCAGCTTTTCGCGAGGCAATTGCTCATGGCATTATGTTGGCTGAACAAGTTGAAGAGTTTTTAAGGAAAGAAAAAGATTGGGAAGTGGTAACACCTGCACAGTTAGGAATTGTTACTTTTCGTTATATTCCATGTGAGCTAACATCTACAGATACAATTCATGAAATAAACAAAAAACTGGTGGAAGAAATTAATCAAAGAGGATTTGCTATGCTAAGTACGACTAAATTAAAAGGAAAAGTAGTAATTCGACTTTGCTCTATCAACCCAAGGACAACAAAAGAAGAAATAATTCAAATCATGATGAACATAAAAGCATTGGCAGAGGAAATAAACACATCGCCTAAACATCTTATATCCGTTTCTCAACCTTGATATATTAGGTGAATTTTACACATTAATAGCCGATTCTAAATGAGAATCGGCTATTATACTATTTACGAGTGTTTTTCTTGTATAGGGATTAAGCCTCAACCTTAGAGACTCTTTTGAAACCGGTCTTTACTGCTTGTACCATTTCGTTTACAGCGTAAATAGATACATCGGCATTTTGATTTAACCCTTCAAACCAGTGATAGGCATTTGGATATAAATGAAACTCGACATCAACACCAGCTTGCGCTAGTTTGCTTACATAGGTTAATGTTTCACTGCGGAATGGATCTAATTGGCCAACAAATGTGTAAGTATATGGTAAGTCACTATAATCCTCCGCTCGGGAAGGCGCTGCATAGGCAGGGATTTTATCCGTTCCATACATTTCTCCTAAATACATTTTCCACCCAGCTTCATTTGCTTTTTGGTTCCAAACAAATCCCTCTTTAATTTCATTCGCTGAAGGTGTATTATTTCGGTCATCAATCATTGGATATAGTGGCATTTGTAAACAAATTGAAGGATATTTTCGATCTCGCGCTAATAATGATAATGCTGCTGTTAGTCCACCGCCAGCACTTACTCCTGCAACCCCAATTCGATTCGAATCAATGTTTAATGACTTTGCATTATCAGCGATCCATTTTAAAGCTGAATAACAATCCTCAATTGGTGCTGGGTAAGGGTGTTCAGGTGCTAAGCGGTAGTCTACAGATACGACCACACAGCCAGCTTCTTTTGCAAATCTCATACAAGTATCATCGTTATCATCTATAGAACCTAAGATATAACCACCACCATGTATCCATAATAAGACAGGTAAAAATTCATTATTTGATTTTGGACGATAAATTCTTAATGGTAACGGATTATCATCAGGTCCAATAATGATTTCATCAGTTAACGAAAGGGATTCATCAACAACGGTAGGTGGTCTCATTTGAGCTATTCCTTCTCTGATTGATTGCAAGTTTTCCGGGCGTAAATCGAGATCTGGAAACATCTCTAACCCTTGTAATAACTCTGGATTTACTCTTGTTTTCATTTTAGCACCTCTATTTGTAATTGTTTTCGAATAAATGAAGTGTATTCTAAGTAGTTTAATTGTGAAAAAACATCACAATTAAATTGTAAATTGAATATGTCTTATCAGTCAACAGAATATTCGGAAATTAGAACCTTTCTCAAGAAGGAGTTTCATGCAACCAGTAATACAAGTGATTAATTTAGGAGTAAAGTGTTTTCATGTCGTTGTAGTTATTTACAAGTAGTTTTCTAATTGAACCAAGAGGTGATCCGTTTTATTTTAATGGCATATTGCAACGGATACATGTTCGAATTCATATTCGGAAAGGATTAATACATTTGTATTCCTTAATATATAATTTAGGAAAATACTCATGGGCCGGCATTAATATAGGAGAACAGTACAAATTAAAATAACTGTTTAAAAAAATTCCTTTTATTTGGTTAGAAAAGGAGTAAATTCTTTTTTCCTTATATAGAATCATGAAGAAGTATGAAAATCAGAATTTATAATTCAAAAGCCAGCTTGAAGTAATTGCAATAATTACTTTGGATAGTAATCTTAAAAAAATAAAAAAAGAGAAGAACTCACCAATGTTCTTCTCTTTTTTTATGTGTAATTAGGGTTTCCATAATTGTAGATATGGATGGTGTAAATGAATGGATGAATAACTTACTCTTAAAATTATAACAGAACAAATAAAGCATTTTATATGTAATATTGCATAAACAAGCTAAACAACAATAATATCTGGTGAATAAGTAGCGCTTTTCCATATGGCGAGTTTATTTCATAGTTTCTTCCTAAATTCTATATCATTTTCCAATCATGCAAGGTTAAGGGAGGTGACAATAGAAAGATTTAAAAATGAGCTCAGTATAAAATAAAACATTATAAGTATAAAATCCTGTACTTAGTAATCTCTTGTTTTAAAGCATGACATTGGGAAAGTGTGGGGAGTTCAATCGATTCTGAATAAAATTGATAGTATCAGTTGCAATTTTTTTACGTTTAAGAACAATCCCAGCATGCCCACATGTATAAATATATCGAGTAGGTTTTTCCCAAGATGCCCACAAGTAGTCCGTATCCTCACGGTGCACATATAGATCGTGCTTGCCTGAAATTAATAAAATATTTTCTTTTTTCACTTTTGGTAATGCTTGACTCGGTTCAGTGATTTTCCAATAATCTATTAAATCATTATACGTTACACCATGATGTTCCAAATCTTTTCTAATGAATTTACCTGGATTTGTCTTCCAAATTGAATATGAAAGTCGATTCGCGTAGAAAATGGATGCCAATACATCAATGTCTGATTCAACAAGAGCTGTTAGGTTTGTAATAACCCCGCCTAAACTGATTCCTATTAAAATCAAGGGACCATTTTTATTTGCTTTAATCCATTTAATCAAAGTTCGTAAATCAGCTACCGCTTGTCTAGTGGCTTGTACAGTTCGTTCAATATTAGCACTTACCATGTACTCTCCACTGAATAGGGATTGGTTGGGTTTTCTTTCAAAATGATAGGGTAGAGTAAAATAATACATATTCCACTTCAAGTTAGTCATATGGTCGTGAAATATTTTTTTTACACGTTCGTTAGAATCCATTCTCCAACCGTGAACGAAGATGACATGAGGTGCATCTTCGTTTTCATGTAAAAATAATTCCCCAGTTACAGAATCGTTGCGTGAATCACCAGATTGAACCGAGCTTTTATATTTGAACTGTCCAACCATGTATTCCTTTTCTTGCTTTGCATGCTTAATGTTAAAATGAATATTAGATGGTTGTACTTTATAAAAAAATTCTATATCCTTTATATCTAGTGCGGTGTTAGAAAGAGAAGTATATTGAAACTCTCCACTTCTTTTTTTGTGCAAATCATACAAGGCGTATCGATCAATGAGTTTTGAAAAAATCAAATTAACTTCCTCCAAAATACATATTGTTTAAAACATGGACAAAATTTATGTTTTATTTATACTGTAAATTAAATTTAAAATATTTTTTTCGTCTAATAGTACGTGCTTGAATTATAAAGCCAGGTGATAAATTTGTATATTATAAAACTAACAATAAAATAAAACCATAAATAATTTATACTACAATTTAAAAGACAAGTTAATATTCTCATTTATATGAGAGAACATTAACTTGCTTATTTTCGTATCAAAAGATACACCGTTTGAAGTAATGTAATTTAAATGATGAACAATGTATCAATTAATATATTTTATTCAGTGATAGTTACTATAGTTTTCGAAGCCGGTAGTCAATGAACCTTACAATATGCATCTTTTGGGTATATAAATAACAATATTCATTAAAGAAAAAGTTTTAATCCTTCATGAGAATCTTTAAATCCTAATTTCTTATAAAATTGCAACGCTTCCTGTCGTTCTTTATCTGTTGTTAACTGTACTAAATGACATCCCCGCAATGTAGCACGTTGAATAGCCCATTTAATAAGTTTAGTTCCTATACCTTTACCACGTTTTGATGAGACTGTCCGTACCCCCTCAATAGTAGCTCTCCAACCCCCTTGACGTGCAATGTAAGGCGTAAATGTAATTTGTTGAAGACCAACAATCTCCGTCCCATCACACGCTACAATCAACTCATTATTTGGATCACAATCAATAGCATGAAATGCTCTTATATAACTATCAGGGAGTGGTGTTTCATAGCGCTCTCTTTTATTGCCTAAAACATCATCAGCAAGCATTTTTACAATATCATCTAAATCATCTGCCGTAGCAATCCTAAATGTTATAGTTTCTGTCACTATTAAAAAACCTCCTTAATGTATGCACTTGTTACTTTTATTTTACTTGTTTAAATACAATAGGTTAAATTATAAAATATTATGAGTCTCTATAACTTTTTCTTATAGATAACATAAAAGCCTAACTTTGGTCTTATCCCTGTCAAGTAGACAGTATTAAAAAGACTAAGCAGCCATCGAGATTCGATATTCTATCGGAGCTCGA
>NZ_JAAMNK010000129.1:0-253 GCF_011066025.1 Bacillus sp. EKM202B
TTCCGCAGTAGCTCAGTGGTAGAGCTATCGGCTGTTAACCGATCGGTCGTAGGTTCGAGTCCTACCTGCGGAGCCATACAGAGAAGTACCCAAGTGGCTCAAGGGGCTCCCCTGCTAAGGGAGTAGATCGCTAACGCGGTGCGAGGGTTCGAATCCCTTCTTCTCTGCCATACATATTGGCCCGTTGGTCAAGTGGTTAAGACACCGCCCTTTCACGGCGGTAACACGGGTTCGAATCCCGTACGGGTCACCA
>NZ_JAAMNK010000130.1:0-252 GCF_011066025.1 Bacillus sp. EKM202B
GTCAGTTGTTTTTTGCGCTATTTCTAACTCACTTACTTGCTCTTCCATCGGATCTGTTACTTCTTTCCCAGCTCCGCCATCTTTCGCCTTCTTAATTTCTTTCTTGAGCGAATCAATCTTCTTTTTCCCTTGATCGTAACGCATATCTGCCATCTTCTGATCAAGCTCAGCTTGTTTCATTTGAAGATTAATCTCTTCATTATCATAAGAGAATAACTTCGTACCTTTCTCTACCTCTTGTCCCTCTTTTAC
>NZ_JAAMNK010000131.1:0-251 GCF_011066025.1 Bacillus sp. EKM202B
GCTGCTTCCTCAGATACTACTTCTCACTTTATTAATCCTAAAAATGGTGATCTACCACGTTTAGACAAATACTTCTTCGAAAATACAGTTTTTTATAATGAACAACCGTATTGCGAATTAGTCAGCGCTCAATTTTTTGAATTAGACTTTTCACCTTGTCCAACAGACCTAAACGAACCATTTGATACTCTTCGTGAAAAAATTGTACTAGATCTTACTTTAAAAGTTTTACAAGTACAACAAGTACAAGT
>NZ_JAAMNK010000132.1:0-249 GCF_011066025.1 Bacillus sp. EKM202B
AAAATGGCGGTCCCGACCGGGGTCGAACCGGCGATCTCCTGCGTGACAGGCAGGCATGTTAACCACTACACCACGGGACCATTTGGTTGCGGGGACAGGATTTGAACCTGCGACCTTCGGGTTATGAGCCCGACGAGCTACCGTGCTGCTCCACCCCGCGATGATATAAATAGCTTGGCGACGTCCTACTCTCACAGGGACAAGGTCCCAACTACCATCGGCGCTAGAGAGCTTAACTTCCGTGTTCGG
>NZ_JAAMNK010000133.1:0-248 GCF_011066025.1 Bacillus sp. EKM202B
TCGGTAGCTCAGTCGGTAGAGCAGAGGACTGAAAATCCTCGTGTCGGCGGTTCGATTCCGTCCCGAGCCACCATTTTGAAATCGCAAGCCGGCTTAGCTCAATTGGTAGAGCAACTGACTTGTAATCAGTAGGTTGGGGGTTCAAGTCCTCTAGCCGGCACCACTTTCAAAATGAGCCATTAGCTCAGTTGGTAGAGCATCTGACTTTTAATCAGAGGGTCGAAGGTTCGAATCCTTCATGGCTCACC
>NZ_JAAMNK010000134.1:0-248 GCF_011066025.1 Bacillus sp. EKM202B
TCCGCAGTAGCTCAGCGGTAGAGCTATCGGCTGTTAACCGATCGGTCGTAGGTTCGATTCCTACCTGCGGAGCCATTATGCTTCCATAGCTCAGCTGGTAGAGTACTTCCATGGTAAGGAAGAGGTCACCGGTTCAACCCCGGTTGGAAGCTTGGAAAAAGTTTTTAAATTTTTGGCCCGTTGGTCAAGTGGTTAAGACACCGCCCTTTCACGGCGGTAACACGGGTTCGAATCCCGTACGGGTCACC
>NZ_JAAMNK010000135.1:0-242 GCF_011066025.1 Bacillus sp. EKM202B
GTTTTTGTGGAAGGAAACCATTTGTCTATTTTCACAAGCTGTTTGCCTTGTTCATTTAGTTTATAAGCTAAGAAAGAGGTGAACATACCCCAAGCATTATCAGCGACGCTTTTTCCAAAATGAAGTGCTTGCGATATTCCCTTCATATTTAGATCTTCAATAGCTACAACATCAAAATGAGTAGCTAACTCTTTAGACTTATGATGAAGGAAGTTCTTACGTTGGTTTGCTACTTTTTCATG
>NZ_JAAMNK010000136.1:0-242 GCF_011066025.1 Bacillus sp. EKM202B
TGGGCCTAAATGGACTCGAACCATCGACCTCACGCTTATCAGGCGTGCGCTCTAACCAGCTGAGCTATAGGCCCATAATTAAAAAGCGGGTGAAGAGAATCGAACTCTCGACCAGAGCTTGGAAGGCTCTTGTTTTACCACTAAACTACACCCGCATTAAATTGTAAATGGTGAGCCATGAAGGATTCGAACCTTCGACCCTCTGATTAAAAGTCAGATGCTCTACCAACTGAGCTAATGGC
>NZ_JAAMNK010000137.1:0-239 GCF_011066025.1 Bacillus sp. EKM202B
TCGAGGTGGAAGCATGGTGACATGTGGAGCTGACGAATACTAATAGATCGAGGACTTAACCATATAATATGAAGCAATGTTATCTAGTTTTGAAAGAATATAAAAAACTTGTTGACTTTAAAAGTTAAATAAGTTACAATAATTCTTGTCTTAAATGAATACAGTCTGGTAATGATGGCAGAGAGGTCACACCCGTTCCCATACCGAACACGGAAGTTAAGCTCTCTAGCGCCGATGGT
>NZ_JAAMNK010000138.1:0-239 GCF_011066025.1 Bacillus sp. EKM202B
GCGCAATTCCTTAGCCAGTTCTCTTATGAACTTCTCATGTTTTCACATGAGCGCAGACTATATGTTTATCTCTTTAGGGATAGAGGATTTTTCCAGCACCATAGGCTTGTGATGTACTCTCGTCAGTTATACGAGATAGTCGTTGAACGTTCATCTTATCACTTTTGACTTAGATGATTCGAGGCGGAAGACCCATTGTTCTAATGTTTAGGATTTAACCTTGCATCATCTGATTGATT